>DASXVS010000017.1 GCA_036504095.1 Armatimonadota bacterium
GCGCAGGTCTTCAAACGCGAAGATGGCCCCACCATAGGCGATAAGCTTTTCCACGGTGGTTCCGTCAGTGTATGTGACCTTAACGCGCGCCACGACCGTGTCCGCCTCGGTGACGTTCGTGGTCGCCCACAGGAAGCGCAATTCGCCGGCCTTGCGGTCGCCAAGTGGGATATCGATCGATTTCGGCCATTCTCCCGCCGGATTGAGCGCGCCCGCCATCCAGAGCGCCGGGCCAACGCTGAACGTCGTGCCCGCAAGGGTTTCGAGTTTCGAGTGACTGGCTCCGAGTTCGGGGATGGGGCTCGGAACTCGAAACTCGGAACTCGGAACCGGCAGTTCGACCGTGAAGCCCTTGTGAGTGGACATGTCCACCGGCTTGCGGTCCCAGAACGTGCGGAACGCCTCATCCGGGTCATAGCCAAGCGCGTCCAGGCCGGGCTGGCCGCCGTTCCACGCGTACTCGCCAGCTAGAAGGTAGGCCACGAACTGGATGAAACTCGCGCCGCCAACGAGGTCGGTGCTCATCGAATAGCCCGCCCAGGTCGTCTGGCAGAGGCCCATCGCCTTCTCATTGCCCAGCACACGCGCGAAATTCTGGATATTGCCGCGCTCATACCACGGGCATCCCACGACCTGGAAGCCTTCCTTCTGCCAGATCCCCACGCTCGGGAAATCGGGTTTCTGGGCATCGTAGTGCCAGTCGGCGATGATGATGTCCTTCGGCAAGCCGGACCGGCGGGCCTTTGCGGTGGGCACGTCCGGCGCGTTGCCGGCGTCGTTGGCTTCGTCCGGCCAGTGCAGGAACTCGTCGCCCCACATCATCGTGGCGATGCCCTTCGCCTTCAGCCAGTCGTGGACCTTGTTGACGTCCTCGAGGATCAGGTCATTCACCGGCTTGCTGACGCCCTTCGGCGGGAAGAGGCCGCCGGTGGTGATCTCGTCTCGGCCGATGTGGAAGGTCTTCGGCTTGAAGATGTCGATCGCTTCCTGCATCACCGGGAACAGGATGTCCGTGTAGACGCGTCCCTTGGTGGGGTCGTACTGGTAGCGCTTCACCGGATCCGTGGCCACATCCAGGTTCTGGCCGTTCACGAACATCCAGTCGGCGTGACCGAGGCCGTTGACCAGAGGGATCGGCTCCATGAAGTGCGCCCGCGCATAGTCCACGGTCTTCTTCATATCCGCCAACGGTGTGGAGCGACCCTTGTCCCAGATCTTGGGCTGCGACTTCCACTGCGAGAAGTCCACCTGGTACAGCATCTGGTTCAACTTCGTCGCGGCGCAGATTTTGGAGATCATCGCCTCGTGGAACGGGACCGACTGCGGCCCGCCGAACCAGTGAACGCCCCGGAAAGGCATGGAGGGCCAGTCGCGTATCTTCACGGCCTTGATGTACACCCCGTCCTGGTCCACCCGGATGAGCTGCTTCAGCGTCTGGATGCCATAATAGACGCCGCGCGGGTCGGAGCCGACAACAGACACGCCGTATTCCCCCGAGAGGAGCCTATAGGCCTCAGGATTGGACGGTGGTGTTAGGCTGGCCTCGTACTTGTCGCCAACCGGCCAAACATAGATATCCACGCTGTTACGCAGTTCGTCTATCGGACCGTTTAGGTCACCGATGGGCAGGCTAAGGCCCCACACGTCCTCGAGTTCGGCCTGGAGTTCCTTCGCGCCCTGCTTGGCCTCAGGCGAGGCCGACTTCATCACGTAGATACGGCTGAACTTGTCGAGACGCGCCTTGCCCTCGCCAACCTTCATCTCCTTCGGGTGCGGGATCACCGGCAGTTCGGCGCGGTACGGAACGCGGGCGGTGTCGATGTCCTTCACCTTTGCGCCTGTGGCCATGCCTTCCACGGATTTGTTCGCCACGGGATTGCTGAACTTCCACGTGACAGTCACGCCCTGTTGTCCCGGCTTGACAGGGATCTGCGGTACACCGATGCCGAACCAGAAGACCGGGTTAGCGCGCGCCCAGTCCTGCTGGCCGCCGCGCGCGTCGAAGAGCTTCATCGCCGCCGTGTCCTTGTCGGTGCCTTCCACGGCGATCTCGATGCGGCCGATGCGGCTCTCAAACGTGATCTGCTTCACCAGCGGGCAGAGCTGGCTTGCGTTCTGATCGTCGGTCGTGGCGTACATCGGCACCGTGCCGGATTTGGGGCCGTCGATCGTTTCCGCCTTGAACGGCACCCCCGATATGAGGTTGGCGTTGATGTAGCCGTTGGTGTACTCCACCTCGGCCGGCGCGCCCTTGCTGCCCCAGGTGACCGCGATCTTGACCGTATCGTCCGGCCGGACTTCCACGCGGTACTTGGCCCATGCGCCGTCGGTCTCGTACGCGACCGTTCCGACTTTGGCGTCGCCCTCGGTAGCGGTCGTGAACTTCGGTATTTCCTGATCCTGGTTCAGGATCGGACCCGTCCACCCAGGCTTGACCACGTAGAGATGCGATTCGCGGGTGACCGGGATACCGTTGTAGAAAAGCCGCAGGTGCCGTCCCTGCGAGAACACGGCCCGCACATGCCCGGCGGAAAGGTCCAGGTTCTCGGCCCGCGTCATCGGCAGCCCCAACACGAAGAGAGCGAAAACTATCATTCGAATCATCAGGTATTCCTTTGTGTTATGTCGATTTCCACCACGGAGAAAGCGGAGGACACGGAGGAATTGCTTTTGTCTTCCTCCGTGCTCCTCCGTGTCCTTCGTGCCCTCCGTGGTCGATTCGGGTGTGCTTACGATATTCCAGTCAGTCCCCCTAGAACAGGTGCGCATTCGGTACGCTTGGACTCCACGGTAACACTCTTGATACCGGTTCCGGGCCTCGGATTCGTCCACCTCCACACGCGCTGCGATGTGGCTATCCCCTGGACGCTCTTGCGGTTCACCGTCACGTTCTGGTCGCCGGCCCGCTGGTCGGTCGCCGCGGCGATCTGCACGCCATACAGCACCGGGACAGTTTCCGTCTTGCCATCGGCATACATCACATTCAATGTGGCAACCTCGGTGTCCATGGCAGTCGCCAGCGTGCCCGACCACAAGAAAGCGAGTTCCGAAGCCTTCTTTCCACCCAGCGGCAACGTTACGGATACCGGTCCTGCGGAGAGCGCCCCGGCCAGCGCCAACGGAGCGACCTGAGCGAACGACACACCGGCCAGTCGCGTTCCGAGTTTCGAGTTCCTAGTTCCGCGAGCCGAGGGCTTTGGTTCCGTCACTCGGAACTCGGAACCCGGAACTCGAAACTGAACCGTGAAGCCCGGGCGTAAGGTCCGGTCCACCGGCTTCCTGTCCCAGAAGTGGCGGAAGGCGGCTTCCGGATCGTAGCCCAGCTCATCGAGGCTGTATTTGCCGCCGTTCCATGCGTGCTCGGCGGCCAGCAGGTAGGCGACGAACTGGTACAGGTTCTCCTTGAGGACGATGTCTTCGGACATGATCCAACCGGCCCATGTGGTCTGGATCATCCCCAGTCCCTGCGCTGCGGTGATGGCCTTCGCGAGATAGCGGATGTTGTTGCGGTCGAACCAGGAGCAGCCGATGACGTCGAACCCGGCCTTCTTCAGGATTTCGAAACTCGGATAGCGGGGCGAATCGCCCTGGTAGTGCCAGTCGGCGATGACGATGTCCTTCGGCAGTTGCTCGCGCATCGCCTTGCCGTCCGCCAGCGTCGGGGCGTTGCCCGCGTCCGTTGCTTCCTCGGGGAAGTGGACCAGTTCGTCGCCCCACATCATCGTCTTCACGTTGCGCTGCTTCAGCCAGTCATGGACCTTCGTGACGTCGTCCACGATCAGTTTCACCGCCGACTCCGTCTCGCCCGCCGGCGGGAGCGAGCCGGGCTTCACGGTGATCTCGTCGTGGCCGATGTGCAGGTACTTCGGCTGGAACAGGTCGATCGCTTCCTGAAAGACCTTGAAGAGCAGTTCGTACGATTTGGGGTTGTGAGGGTCGAACGAGCGCTTGTTGTCCGAGTAAAGCAGGTCCTTGTTCTGGCCGTTCACGAACATCCAGTCGGAGTTTCCAAACGAGGTGACCTCCGGGATCGGCTCCATGAAATGGGCGCGGGCGAGGTCCACGGTCTTCTTCACGTCCGTCTTGCTCATGCCGCGGGCGGCATCGGGCTTGGCGACGGCCTCCCAGTCGGCGTACTCCACTTCGAAGAGCATCGTGTTCAGCTTCAGCGGCGCGGCGATGTTCTCGATCATCCGCTTGTGGAACGGGTGGGAGTTTCTCCCTCCGAACCAATGGACACCCCGAACGCCGAGGGTTGGCCAGTCGCCGATCTCGGAACCCTTGAGGAATACGCCCCTTTCGTCTGCGCGAACCAGTTGCTTCAGCGTCTGCGCTCCGTTGTACGCGCCACGCGGACTCGACCCAAATACGATGACACCCCAATGGTCCACCGACAGCGCGTATCCTTCGGGCCGCTTCATCAAGGCACGGAAATGAGCGTCATTGCGGCTTCCGCCGATGGCCATCAGTCGGGGGATGACCTGAGGTTGAATTATGTAGATCCCACCTCCTTCGAGGCCGCCGTCCCATCCCGTGAGGTCAGTCTTCAGGATGCGCACAGGCGTATCCCAGAGGTCGCGGAACTCGGACTGCAACTCCCGCGCCGCCTGCTTTTCCTCTTCGCTTGCCTTATCCGAGATGATGATGCGATGGCTCCCCTGGCTCAATCGATACGGGCGGATGTTTTCATCCATCTCCTTCGGCTTCGGGATGATCGGAAAGTCCGGGACGAACGGGCCGAGCGCGGATTTGTCCGGCGTGACCGTAGTCTTGACAGTCATCGACTTCGGCAGCGGCCCTGCCGCCGGGGGGCTGAACCTGTACGTCATCGTGAGTGTCTTCTCGCCCGGCGCGGGCATCGGCTTCACATCCATCCCCAGCCAGAGCATTGGGTTTTTGCGCGCCCACTCGGCTTCGCCCTTGCGGTAGTCGTCCAGGCGCATCGAGGCCGGCTTGCCGTCGTCCTCAATCGTCAACGCAACCGGACCGAGTTTCGTCTGGAACGTGATCTGAGAGATGTCCCGCAGAAGCGTAGTCGCCGCCGGCGGCGCGACGAGGGGCACCTTGCCCGACCGCCCGCCGTTGGCGGTATACGGCGCGCCCTCAAAGAGGTTGGCGTTCAGGTAGGTATACAGCGTTGCCTCAGCGGGCGGCTCCGCCTTGCAGCCGTAGGTCAGTTTGAGCGTGAACAGGTCGGGCCGCAGCTCGAAGCGGTAGCGCGCGTAGCCCTGTTCCGCCGTGAACTCCGCCGTCCCAACCTGAACCCCGCCCTCACCCGAGGAAGCGCACTTCGGCGTGGCGTCGTCCTGGTAGATGTACACACCTGTCCAGCCCGGCTTGATGACGAACAGGCTCTGGTCGCGAAAGACCGGCACGTTCCGCACAAAGAGCGTCATCCGGCTTCCGCCGTTCACCTGAAACCGCAGGTCTCCCGATTTCATCTCCATGAGCGGTGCCGCGTGCGCAGCGGAAGCGGCAAGCGCCAGAGCCACAAAGTAGCGAAGCATATAACCCTCTTTCACCGCAGAGGACGAAGAGAGCCGCGGAGCTGATTCAGTGACTTCCTCTGCGGCCTCCGCGTCCTCTGCGGTAAGCAATCAGCCTACTCGATGCCGGTCAGGCCGAGCAGGACGGGCGCTGCCTCGGACTGGGCGCTGCTGAGCGTTACGCTCTTGATTGCTTTCGCGGGGTTGGGGTTTGTCCACATCCAGCGGCGCACGCTGGCGCTCTGCCCCCGCGGCGTAGTACCGGTCCAGGCTGTCGTCGTCTGCGGTCCGGCCTGCGCGTCCGTGAAGGCGAAGATCTGACGTCCGTAGGCGATGGGCGCCTGAACGGTCGCACCGTCCGTGTAGGTGACCTTCAACGTCGCGACCGGTGTGTCCTTCGCTGCGGCGAATGTGGCGCCCCACAGGAAGTGCAGATCGGCCGCCTTCCGGTTCAGCGTGATGGTCACCGATTTCGGCCACTCGCCCGGCGGGTTCAGGGCGCCGTCCAGCCATATCGGCGTTGACTGTCGGAACGTGATGCCGCTCAGCGCCATCGGTTCCGACTTCCGCGTTCCGAGTTCCGGGATGGTACTCGGAACGCGGGACTCGGAACTCGGAACCCCGAAGTCCACCGTGAACCCGGCGCGTTTCACCATGCTCACGGGCCGCCTGTCCCAGACGGCCAGGAAGGCGTCGTCCGGGCGGTAACCGAGGTCCGCCACGTTCGGCTTACCGCCGTTCCACGCGTACTCCGCGCCGAGCAGGTAGGCCACGAACTGGTTGAAGGAGTCGCCCTTCACGATGTCCGGGAACATGTTGTAGCCGGCCCACGTAGACTGCAGGAAGCCGAGACTCTTCTCCTTGTTCAGCACGCGGCTGAAGTTCTGGATATTGCCCCAGTCGTACCACGTTGTGCCCAGAACCTGGAAGCCGTCCTTCTGGAGGATCGCCACGCTCGGGAAAGCGGGGTCGCTGCCCTGGTAATGCCAGTCGGCGATGATGGTGTCCTTCGGGACGCCCGCGCGGCGAGCCACGGCATCCGCCTTTGTGGGGGCCAGGCCGGCGTCCGTTACCTCGGTCTCGTGGAGCAGCATGTCGCCCCACATCATCGTCTTGATGCCTTTGGCGGCCAGCCAGTCGTGCATCTTGTTCGTGTCCGCCAGGATAAGCTCACCGGCGGTCTTCTTCGAGCCCGCCTTGGGGAACTGGCCGCTCATCGTGACCTCGTCATGCCCGATGTGGAAGTATTTCGGCTGAAACAGGTCCACGGCTTCCTGCATAATCGGCATCACGATTTCGTAGGTCTTCGGGTTCTCGGGGTCATAGGCGAACGGCTTCGAAGGATCGGCGCAGATATCGAGATTCTGATTGTTCCAGAAGAGCCACTCGCTGTGTCCCAGCGTGTTCACCAGCGGGATGGGCTCGATGAAGTGCGCCCGCGCGTAATCCACGGCTTTCTTGACGTCCGCCTTCGTGCTGCTGCGCTCGGAACTCCAGATCTTCGGCTGCGTGGCCCACTGCGTGTAATCGCACTGGAAGACCATCGTGTTCATCTTGAACGCCGAGAGGACGCGGTCGATCATCTTCTTGTGGAACGGCCACGCGTCCGGCCCGCCGAACCAGTGGACGCCGCGCATCGAAAGCGATGGCCAGTCCGAAATCTCCACAGGCTTGATGTACACACCCTTGGCGTCCACACGGATCAACTGCTTCAGGGTCTGGACGCCGTAGTATACACCGTGCGGATCGCCCCCAAGAACCGCGACCCCGCCTAGCTGCGAACCCATGAAGTAGGACTCGGGGTGGGACAGGGTCTCGCGGATGTGCCGGACCCTTTCCACCTCCCCGGAGCGTGGAGGAGGCAGAAGCGCGGAACCCAGGAACAGCTCGATGGCGTCATTGTCCGTTTCACCGGACCAGGTTGCGACATTGACCTTTTCGATCCGCACCGGCACGCTCCAGAATTCCTTGAACTCCGCGACGAGTTCCCGGGCGCCCTGTATCTCTTCTTCGCTCGCCGTGTCCGAGATCAGAATCCTGGTCTTGCCCGGCATCACCCGGAACGGGGCCAGAGCCTTGCCTGGCTTCATCTCCTTCGGCCGCGGGATAACCGGTGTTTCGACGACGAACGGACTCTGAGCGACTTTCACGGGAACCACCTTCGCCTTGCCGGCGGCGGAGGCGACGACGGTCCTTTGTGCAGGCTCTCCGAATTTCCACGTGATGGTGATGGTGTGCTCGCCAGGCGGCAGCGCGGGGGCCGGCACGCCGATTCCCAGCCAGAAAATAGGGTTCTTGCGCGCCCAGTCCTGTCCGCCTTTGCGGGCGTCGAACAGCGTGAGCGATTTCGTGATGTCCGAGGTGCCCTCTACGGTCATCTCGATACGGCCAAAAGCCGTCTCGAACACCGCGTGTGACATGTTCGGGGCGAGTTTGGATTCGACCTGGTCGGCACTCTTCGCGAAAAGCGGTACCACGCCGCTTACTTTGCCCTTGACCGTTTCCGCTGTGAACTTCGCGCCCTGCAGGATATTGGCGTTCAGGTAACCGGCGTCGTACTCCACCACGGACTCCGGACCCTTGCTGGCGAAAGTGAGCGTGACCTTGAACGTGTCGTCCGGGCGGACCTCGAAGCGATACTTCGCGTAGGCGTTCAACTTGTCGAAGGTCGCGGTGGCCACTTTCGTGCGGCCTTCGGAGGAGGTGGTCACCTCCGGATCGTCTTTGTCCTGGTTCAGGTAGGCGCCCGTCCACCCGGGCTTAACGATGTAGAACGTGGACTCACGGATGAACGGGACGCCGCGCACGGTGAGCTCCATCCCGGAGGACTTGCTCAACGAGAAGCGCAGATGCCCCGCGGAAAGGTCCGCCAGGGGTGCGGGGCCGGCGGCGAACGCGGGAATAACCGAGAGGGCGCCGCTGCACAGCAGGGCGGCCAGGGCGAATCTCAACATGGGCTTGCCTTTCACATTGTTATATAACAACAGTCCATATTGAGGCAACGGGGCTGTGAAAGTCAATCCCGACCGCTATCGTGCCCCGACGTCAAGCGTGCGAGGCGGTCCGGCGGCAACTTTTTTCGGTTTTTTTTGCATGAACGGTCCATTTTGCGATCATCCATGACATAATAAGTTTTGAAGGGCCCAGCGCCGCCGATGAGCGGGTTGTTCCTGGCCCCGTCCCCGTCGAGTTGGCAACACGGTCACAATTCGACGGTCGATTTGCGAAGCGCCTCGCGGTATGCGGGGCGCTTCCTCTTTTTGGCGGGTCACCCGGCCTTCGGCCACCCTTTCCCGCCGCTATGCGAAACCCCGCGCGGGTCGCGAGCGTCCATCTTCATGGCGGCTCCCGGTCTCCTATTGCCGCCTGAAACCGTATACACCAAATCCGGAGCGTTTCACCGGGTGGTATAATGCACGTGAGGTAAGAATGTTCACGAAAGCCAGTCGCTTTGTCCCGATCTTCGGCGCCCTTCTCATGGTGATGTCCATCGCCGTCCCCGCGCGCGCGGAATTCTCGAAGGATGAGATCAAGATGGGCGAGGAAGCGGCCAAGGAGGTCGAGAAGGAGTCCAAACTCTGCAAGGACGAGGCTCTCACCAAACGCGTCAGCGATATCGGCCAGTCCCTCGTCAAATCCCTCAACAGCCCCAAGGATGTCTACGTCTTCAAGGTACTGGATGAGAAAGACGTGAATGCCTTCGCGCTTCCCGGCGGCTTCGTCTATGTCTACAAGGGCCTGATCGACTCAGCGGAGTCCGATGACGAACTCGCCGGCGTGATGGCCCACGAAATCACCCACGCCGACCATCATCACGCGAAGAAGATCATGAAGAAGTCCCAGCCATGGGACCTCGCGACGATGGCCGTTCTGCTTGCGGGGATCTTCTCGGGGAAGGATATCACCGCCCCCGCGCAGGTGATCGGCGTTCTCCAGACCAGCAAAATCAACGGCTATACGATCGACCTCGAGAAGGATGCGGACGCCGGCGGCATGAACTTGATGCTAAAGTCCAAGTACAACGCCGTGGGAATGCTGACCTTCATGGAACGCCTCGCGCGGACGGAACAGCATTCCGGCTCATCCGCCGTGGACCTCGGAATCTTCCGCACCCACCCGTGGAGCGCGGACAGGGCCATCGCGCTGCGAAACGCGCTCGAAAAGGCCGGAGTGGATATCAACCGGCGGGCGGTCATGAAGTCATTGCGCGTAACGGTGGAGCCCGTGAAGGATGTGGACGCTGCGGCCCTGGTGATGGACAATAAGACAGTGATCACCCTCGCGCCGGATGGCAAAACAGCGGCGCTTGACCGCGGCAAGGCCGCCGCACAACAACTGAACGACCTGTTGAACAAGGACTTGTCGGCGCGCGAAGTCTATGTCGCGAAAAACGGCACCGACATCGTCGCGCGAAACCGCGTGGTCATCAGCGTGAATGACGCGGACGCCCGCCTGGCGAAATCGACGCCCGCCGCTGTGGCCGCGGAAGCGCGGAAAAAGGTTTTCAACGTACTCCTCAGCGAGTATCTTAGACTGAACACGTAGTCGGCATCCGGCATCCGGCATTCAGCATCCCGGACGGGAAACGAAGCCTGAATGCTGGATGCTGAATCCTGAATGCTGACAAAGGAGACCACTTTGCGACGAAGTTTATGGATTGTCCCGGCCCTGGCTGCCACGATCGTTGCCGGTCCCGGGCGCGGCACGCAGGTGCTTGCGCCCGTATACAAGGGTCAGACCGCGCAGGAAGCCGGCATCGTGCTGGGAGGGTGGGGTAGCGGCTCCGCCACGGAGAGCAAAGACGAAGCCTTGAACGGGGCGCGCTCGATTCTGGCTGCCACCGAGGGATACTACAGCGGCGCCCGCATCGATTTCATCAAGCCGCTGGACCTCAGCCGCTACGGTGGACAGAACGGCGTCTCGATGCGCTTCAACATCAAGTTCAAGAGCAGCACGGGCGGGTCCACCGAGGCCGGCGGCCTCGCTCCCGGCGGCGGGTTCTTCCAGGGGATGCCAGCAGGGCCGCCGATGCCTGGCGGAATGCCGGGGGGTGTGCCGGGCCGCGGCTATACCGGTGTGACGGGGCAGGAAGAGGCGCCTCTCACCGTTGCTACCCACGCGCTCCGGGTTGTCCTCTTCAGCGGGAATTCCCGGCTCGCAGCGGTGAATCTGCCGGTTGACCCCGAAATCAACTCGAACGGTTGGATCGGCGTGGACGCGCCGCTGGCCGCGTTCCACGGCTCCGGCGGAACAGCCGCTAAATGGGCCGACTTCAAGGTCAACCGCATGCTCCTCTTCGGCGACGCGACCGACTCGTTCTACATCGGCGATATCTCCATCGTTCAGATGGACCTGTCCATCACCGACGTATCCCTTGGCGAAGACCAGGAGATCGCCGTCGGCGATACCGCGGAATTCACCGGCTCCGCGAACGGTGGCGCGGGCCTCAAGTTCAGTTGGGATTTCGACAGCGCCAACGGACTGAGCGAAGACGCCATCGGCCGGAAGGTCTCGTTCCGCTATCGCAAGGAGGGCACGTATACCGTTACCCTCACCGTCAGCGACCCCACCGGCGTGATGAAACCGGTCGTGAAGACCGCCACCGTAAAGGTCAACGGCTGAAAAGAGAATGATGAATAATCAGCGATGAATGAAGTACGGGCGCGTCACCCGCAGCCGGCATTCATCGCTCGTCATTCATCATTGATCCCCATGCTCTTCGAACTGCTGCGCGCGGCGCGCCCTTACCAGTGGATCAAGAACCTGCTACTCTACGCGGGGTTTCTGTTTACGCTGGGCGCCGGACGGACATTGGCCGACTTCGGACGCGCGACCGCCGGGGTCGTGATCTTCTGCTGCCTGTCCGCGTCGGCCTATATCCTCAACGACCTGCTGGACGCGGAGGGCGACCGGCGCCACCCGGCCAAGCGTAATCGCCCGATCGCTTCCGGCCGGCTGTCCCCCGTGTCCGCGCTTGCCGCGGCGATCATCCTGGGGCTGCTGGGCCTCGCGGCGGCGTGGCTCATGGATCCGGGGTTCGGGCTCATCTCGAGCGTGTACCTGGCCCTCACGCTCGCGTACTCCACGTTTCTGAAGCGCGTTGTGCTGCTGGATGTGATGGTGCTAGCCCTCGGCTACGTGGTGCGCGCCGTGGCAGGCGCGGTGATCATACACGTTCCGGCGTCGTTCTGGCTGGCCCTGTGTACGATGCTGCTGGCCCTGTTCATCGGATTGTGCAAACGCCGCGCGGAACTGTCCTCCAACAACCAGGGCGCTCCCATGCGCGAGGTGCTCGCAGAATACAGCCTTCCGCTGCTGGACCAGATGATCGGCGTCGTCACGTCCTCGGCGCTTCTCGCCTATTCCCTTTACACTTACTTCACGCCGACAAACACCGCCGCGGCCCCGGCGTGGAGGTTCGCGAACCACCTGCTCACCTTCACGATCCCATTCGTGGTCTACGGCATTTATCGCTACCTGTATCTCGTTTACCGGCGCAACGAGGGCGAATCACCCGAAGCGCTGTTCCTCCACGACGGGCCTCTCCGCTACAACACGGCGCTCTGGGCGCTCGCCTGCGCGGTCGCCAGGCTTGCCGCCGGCCTGACGCACTGACCACCCATGTCTGAATCCAAACTCACTCTCGTTACATACAACATCCATCACGCCGCGGGCATGGACCGCCGCATCTCCATCCCGCGCGTTTCAGGCGTCCTCAAGGATACGGACGCCGACGTGGTGTGCCTGCAGGAGGTGGACTGCCGCGTCGTCCGCTCGCGGAGATCCCATCAGCCGCGCTTGTTGGCGAAGGCGCTGGGCATGAAGGCCGTATTCGGCGCGACACTCAAGTGGCCCCTCGGAGCGGGGTACGGAAATCTTGCCCTGTCGCGCCTGCCGCTCATCGCCGCGCACACGCACCATCTTCCGCTGGGGGAGGAGCCGCGTGGCATTGTCGAGATGCACGTACAAGCGCCGTTTGGGCCTATCGCGATTTTCGGCACCCACTGGGGGCTGTCCGAGGAAGAGCGAGCGGAGCAGGCCGAGGCGACTGCACGCTTCATCCGCCATGCCAAGCTCCCTGCACTGCTGGCCGGCGATCTCAACGAAGGCCCGGACGGACGCGCCCACGCCGTCCTGACCGCCGCCGGGCTAACGCGCCTCGGCACCTCCGATCCGACCTTTCCCGCGGATGACCCGGCCGCCTGCATCGACCACGTCTACGGCACGCAGCAGTGGCGCGTCGAGGAAACGTACGCCATCCCGTCGCTAGCGTCCGACCACCGCCCCGTGGTCGTGGAATTGCGGTTCGTTCAGGGTGTGTGAACGTGCGCTTGCCGCCAAAGTGAAACTTCCAGGGGCCCGCCGGCGTAACGCTGAGTGATAGCTGTTTCGGCCGAGGTCTATGGAGGTACTATTATGGGAGAGTTCCTGTTTGGATTGGCGGAGTTTCTGGCGCTGATAGTCTTCATCGTGGCGTTGGTCCAGGGCAAGGGCTTCTGGAATGCGGTCCGGATGGGTGTCGGCGTGCTCATTCTGGGCGTCGTTGCCGTTCTCGTCCTCGGGCTTCTGGGTTTCGCCTTCAGGCTGACGATGGGCCTGCTCACGCTGGCGCTTTGGGGAATCGTGATATACGCCATCGTGGTCTTCCTTGCGAAGGCTCTTCGCGGCGCCGAGATGTAGCGCTTCAGGCTCCGGTTTCCGCGCGGGCCGAGCGATGGAACTGTCGCTCGGCCCGCATTGACGTGACGGGGTGGAGGGTGGCCGATGCTGGCGATTCTCGGGGCGTACGTGGCGATTGGGGGCCTGTTCGCCATGCTCGGCATCCCCATGGCGGCGAGACGCGTCCCGCCGAACGCGTGGTACGGACTGCGGGTTCAAAAGACTCTGAAGCCGGGCAATGAGCGGATCTGGTACGAGGCCAACGCGTACTGCGGCCGGCTGATGATCTGGGCGGGCGCGATCACGGCGATTTGCGCGGTGGCGCTCCGGTTCGTGAAGGGCCTTTCCCTTGACGCTTACTCCCTCGACTGCACGGCCGTAATGCTGGCGGGCCTCGCCATGATGATCATCCTGAGTTTCAGATACCTGGCAACATTGAAATGAGCACAGATCCCCCATCCCCCATACCCGGTCCCCCATCCTCCACCCCCGCCGGGCTTTTCATCGTCTACACGGGAAACGGTAAGGGCAAGACCAGCGCGGCGCTCGGCATCGTGCTACGGATGATGGGTCGGGGAATGCGCGCCTGCATGCTCCAGTTCATCAAGAAGAAGAGCCTCAGGGCCGCGGAGAACCGCTTTGGCGAGGCGATGGGCGTGGAGATCGTCGGGCTTGGCGACGGTTTCACGTGGGTCGCCCGCGATGACAACGCGTCCAACGAGGCGCTGGCGCGGGAAGGCTGGCAGATCTGTAAGGACCGCATCAACAGCGGCGAATACCACGTGGTCATCCTGGACGAGATTACCTATCCCATCACGTTCGGCTGGCTGCCGGTGGAGGACGTCCTCGAGACGATCCGCGCCCGTCCTCGAGGCCTGCATATCGTGATCACCGGGCGTGACGCGCACCCCGCGCTCATCGAGGCCGCCGATCTCGTGACGGAAATGCGCGAAATCAAGCACCCCTACCAGCGCGGCGTGCCACCCCAGAAGGGAATCGACGTCTAAGTGATTACGGCGGCGCTTCGGCGGCGCTTGCCGTCATCGTGTGTTCGTCATGGTGGGTGTTCGCGCTAACCTGTAACCAAGGATGGACAAATCGGATTAGAGCGCGCGGGCCGGTATGCTGGGCCCCGCGCCGGCACTCTACAAAGGACTCCCGGGATGAACCGTCGCTGTTTTACTATGCTGGCAGCAGCATTCATTGCTAACTCTGTTCATGCGGACACGACAGTGCCCCCACCGCTCCGTTGCCGCGTGTCCCCCTCCGGTGAGCTCCTTCTCCGCTATTCCCGCGGAGAGATCGATCTCCCCGGTATCTGGTCCAAACCCGTGGTGCGCCCCCGTCTGAGCCTGCTGGGGCGCGGGGGGAAGTCCGGCGACCAGCGGATCAACGACGCGGAAAAAGACCTGGCCCAGTTGCGTGACGCTCCGCAGGCTCCCTCGACCACGCAGAGCTCAACCAGTATCGCCGTGAGCGGGAGGAACATTGTTGCCGGGTACAACGACAGCGCCGCGCTGAGCAGCGTGTCCCGCTCGATGAACGGATACAGTTTCTCCATGGACGGAGGCGTTACCTGGACCGACGGCGGCGGGGTTCCGTCCGCGCCGGGTACGGTGAGCGTCGGCGATCCGTCCGTGGTCGTGAACCGGGCCGGCGTGTTCTACTACGCCTCCATGGTACTCGATTACAACGGCCCCGATGGGGGGCGCGCCGTAATCGCCGTTTCCCGCTCCACAAACGGAGGGCGCACCTTCGGCAACCCGGTGACCGTCAACGCGGGCAGCCTGCCGCTGAATACCTCCAGGCAGCAGGCGAGTGATGTCGTACAGTCGTTAAGTGACAAGGAAGAAATCGCCGTGGACACATCGGGCGGCCCGCGCGACGGCACGCTCTACGTCGCCTGGAACCAGTACATTTCGACCACCTATTCCAACGCCGTGCGGAGCACTACGTCGCGCATCATGATGGCGCATTCACATGACGGCGGCGCCTCCTGGAGCGCGGCCGTGCCCGTATCCACCCTTCATTACCAGACGGAATACTACGGCTACTCCAGCGGTTCGTATGTTTCCGGCGCGGCGCCGGCGGTGGGGCCGTCGGGAGAGGTCTACTGCGCCTGGGAGGAAACCCAGGCAGCGACTCCCACCGGCACGCAGTACATTTCGCGGAGCGATGACGGTGGGGCCACGTTTGCGCTCAGCAGCCAGATGGTGGCCGCGGTGAACCGTATCGGCAACGCCACGGAAGGTGTTCTCGCGGGCGGCCCGCGCACAAACGAATTCCCGTCGGTGGGCGTGGACGGGCATACCGGCGTCGTCTACATGGCTTACGCATCGGCGCCCACAATGTTTCCCGGCGACGCCACGATTCCCTGCAGTTCCGATCGGTCTAACGTCTACCTCATCCGCTCGCTGGACCAGGGGCGCACGTGGTCGGGTCCGCTCCGCCTGAACGATGACAAAACACTGAACGATCAGTTCTTCCCGGCGCTCACGGTCACGGCCGCCGGCGTGATCGGCGTGGCATGGTACGATCGCCGCAACGACCCGTATAACCAGAGGTTTGATGTCTACCTGGCCCAATCGCGCGACGGGGGAAAGACGTTTGGGGCGAACCGCCGGGTAAACACCGTCGCGTCGCCTCTTCCACAGGTCAACCCCAATTTTGACCCCATGATCGCCGCGAACTACATGGGTGACTACATCGGGATCGCCACGGACGGCCTGTCGTTCCACATCGCATGGGGCGACAATCGCGACGTACTGAACTCAACGTCCTACGGCCCGCGTCCCGACCCCGACATTTACTACGCTTCCAGCGCCGTTGCCGGGAGGTGATGGCGGCATCGGAACCATCGGGCGCCGCGGGGCGGGCAATGTCTACAATGGGCATGTCCGCCTATGCCCTGACCTGACCCTGAAACCCCGCCCATGCCCGTCATCCAGGTAACCGAACTCACCAAGACGTTCTACAACACCAAGCGCGCCTCCGGCTTCGGCGGGGCAGTGCGCAGCCTGTTTTCACGTCAGAAGACGGCGGTCACCGCGGTGGATAGCGTATCCTTCGAGATCGAGCAGGGCGAACTGGTCGGTTTCCTCGGCCCCAACGGCGCCGGGAAGACAACGACACTCAAGATGCTCACTGGCATCGTGTTTCCAACGTCCGGGAAGGCGACGGTCCTGGGCTACACCCCGTGGGAGCGCCGCCAGCCGTTCCAGCGTCAGATTTCACTGGTGATGGGGCAGAAGAACCAGTTGTGGTGGGATCTCCCGGCGTCGGAGTCGTTCCTCCTGCTGCGCGAGATCTACGAAGTGCCGCACGCGCAGTGCAAGGCCACGCTGGACCAACTGACCGAGCTTTTGGATGTGGGCCGTCTCCTGACCACGCAGGTGCGCAAGCTCAGCCTCGGCGAGCGCATGAAACTCGAACTCATCGCCGCCCTGCTCCACAGCCCGCGCGTTTTGTTCCTCGACGAGCCGACCATCGGCCTGGACGTTGTCTCTCAGAAGCGCATCCGCGAGTTCATCAAGGAGTACAACCGGTCGCAGGAAACCACGATCATCCTCACCAGCCATTACATGGACGACATCCAGGAGTTGTGCGAAAAGGTCGTCATCATCGACCACGGGCGGGTGGTCTTCGCCGACCGCCTGGCCGTCCTGGTGGATCGGTACAGCCACACCAAGCTGCTGAAACTCAAGTTCCTCACAACCGTGGAGCGCGTGGACGTGGAGCGGTTTGGCGAAGTGTGCGAGTTCGACGGCGTGTCTATGACGTTGGAGGTCCCCCGCGAAAAGAGCACCAAAGTCGCTGCGGCCGTGCTGGACGCGCTTCCGGTTGCCGATATCACCATCGAAGAGATGGGCGCCGAAGAAGTCATCCGCAACCTGTTCCAGGGCAAGCAGGATTCGGGATTCGGGATTCAGGATTCGACCGCTGATCCCGTGTGAGGTGCATATGCTAAGACAATTCCTGGTGGTGTCAGTTTTCGCATTGTTCGCGATCGCTGCGGCCGCGGCGCCCAGGCCGTCCGACTCCCATCCGCCGGAGTCGGGAACCATGAAGTGGGGAAACCTCACGGTCACCGTCCGCCAGGCGCCTGTCGGTAGCTTCAGCGAGGGTAAGGCCCGCGTGGAGATCAAGGACTCGAAGGGCAAGGTGCTGGCAGCCTTGAGTGACGCCATCGTCGCCAACACCGCAATCCGCGAGATCAACGGCGGCGGCAGCCCCGAACTCGTGGTCAATATGTTCTCCGGTGGGCTGCACTGCTGCTTCACGAACGTCGTTTTCACCCAGGATGGCGGATTCCGTCGATTGATCGATCTTCCCGGCGGGCAGATCGAGGGCATCACCGCCGTGAAGGACCTCGATGGGCGGGGCCGCCCCGAGATCATCATGTACGACAACAACATATGGGCCTATTACGATGACCTGGCCTTCGCGTATTGCCCGTCCATGCCGCTCATCATCGGCTGGAACGGCGCGCGGTACGTCAACCAGACGGCCAAGTTCCCTCAGCAGACGCTGGATTCCGCCAAGGGGTACCAGGCGGATCTGCTGGCCGCCCTTCGCAAGCCACGAAAGGACGACAATCCGACCTGGCGCGAAGAGCGTCGGCACTCCGCCGCGCTCGGCTACTTCTCCAACATGCTCGTAGTCGGCAAGGGCTCCGAGGCCAAGGCCTGGCTGCGCAACCATGCGCCCCGCGAAACGGGAAGCTGGCTGTCCGGACACGAGTCCGAGATCCGAAAGACGGTCGTAGCCTGGTCCAAAACCGTCTACTCCCCTAAAGGCTGAACTCCTCCGCGACCAGCCGGTAAAGAGATCTCGTAGGAAGGCTGGAACGCTGACAGGCCGGCAGTCGTCTTCCAGCAAGGAGACAATCAGAATGCTCAGGCTGGTAGCACTGTATCTATTAACGCTCGCCTTCGCTCTGTTCCAGTCGGCGGACGCGCAGACCATCTCGTTGGACGGTCAGTACATCGGACACGCCTCATCGTCCGGGGGCAGTACCCGCGTGCACTGGGGATTCGTCGGAACTAGCTCGGAGTTGGTCACCGCTTTCACAAACGCGACCGCGTCCGAAGAAGCCGAAGCATTTGCGTACGCCTTTGGCTATATGGCGCCACTCTACGGATCCCTGGACCTCGATGACGGCGAAGGCAACGGCCTGCTTGGGTTTCTGAGCGTCGGCGGATGGCTTGGGCAACCGTGGGAAGGAACTTTCCAGATCTCCAAAGGCAGGGGTCGCTACGAAGGCTTCGCCGGAGGCGGCACCGTGACCGTCGCAGCCCTCCCGGAACCGAACCCGAACCGGCTGACCGCCTTTACGATCAAGGGAACCGCCGCTCCTTCGGTACCGGAACCCTCAAGCCTGTTGCTGGTGGGTACGTCAGCGCTTGCGGGGCTCTATTCTGTCGTCCGACGACGCAGATCCTGAATCCACTAATATCCTCCGTGCACCTCAGTGACCTCTGTCTCCTCCGTGGTTAAAACTCCCACATCCTCCGCGCTGAATATCCGCCTACCGAACGCACAGATTGTCAGGCGCGCAATGGCCCCACCGCGTCCCAACCGGTCAACTCCGCGCCCGGCGTCTCCGCCAGCACCGCCACCGCGAACGTCAGCACGCGGCACCCTTCTTCAAGATGGCCGCCATAGGCCTTTTCCGTGTCCGAGAACGTTATGTGGGCGTGTACGCGACCTTCGATCACCGTCCCCGCCAGCGTGAGGATGTCGTAGGCGCCGTCTCCGTGGACAAAGACATCGCACGTGGGAAGCGATGGCACGCCGACGACATGCACGTTGAATGCGTTCAGCGATCCCACACCGCTGAGGATCACACCGTTGCGAATGCCTTCCCGTTCCACGGCGGCGCGGAGAGCCGTCAGCACATCTTCGCCGGGGTCCATCCGGACCAGCACGACGCGGCCCAACTCGATGCTGCGCGCCGTCACGCCGCAGCCTCTTCCGTGGCGCAGAGGTATTCGGCCAGGCGCTTGCGGCGAGCCTGGAAAGCGCCATAAATGCCGTCCGCGGTTTCCTCGATCGTGCGCTTGCTGTTTGTGTAGGGATCCGCGAGGGTTGCTTCGTTGACGGTGGCTGTCCATTCCGCCGGGATCGCCGAAGCCCCCGAAAGTGCGCCCGCGAGGCCGGCGGCGACCGCGGCCAGGCAGTCCGTGTCCCGCCCGAAGTTCACCGCGGTGGTGATGGCGGTTTTCGGATCGCCTTTGGTGACCGCGAAGACCGCCAGGCCCTTTGACACGATCTCGTTGGCTTGCGACACGCCATAGTTGTGGTATTCGCCGCCGAAGTAGCGACCATAGAACGCGTCGCGCATCTCCATCGGGTTTATGTGGATTTCAGCGGCCTTTAGCGCGTGGTCCAGGTCGCGCTCGATTGTGTCGTACAGAGCGTAGAGGCTGCCCGCCTCGGCGCGGTAGCGCGAGTACTCCCTGGCGACGGCCAGCACCGATTCCACCGTCGCTCCCGGGCGGCATGCTTCCGCCACGGCGGCGTTGTACAGCGCTGCCCAACGCAGAGCGAACGATGTCTCCTTCGCGTAGACCTTGCCCGCCTCGAACGTGTCGTCCGCCGCGCCCGTTGGGTCTCCCGCGTTGATCAGCCCGATCGGGTGCGAGGCCCGCGCCATCGACACAACGTTGGGGAACGGCCACAGCCGGCCCAGTTCCGACGGCGGCACCCCCGCGCGCGCAAGGTTGAGGAGCGAGGCGTCGAACGGCTCCTGCTTGTAAACGATTTTCGCCGGATCGACGTCGCGCAGCCACACGGCCACGAGGTCGTGCGCCAGGATGCGGTCCTGCTTGTCGATAATCGCCGTGGCGATCAGTTTCTGCCGTTCAATGCCGTCCTCTGTCGTACCCGCCGGCCGGTTCCACTCCGTGTACTCGGAATAATGCCGGTACGGGAGCAGTGCTTCCAGATAGCCGTGCGTCTCGCGGATCTTCTCACGCGACCACCCTTCCACGGCGGCCCCCATGGCGGATCCGATCCACGATCCCGCGATGCAGCCACGAAACTTGTCTTTGAGAGTTGGCATATTGAGTCCTCTACCCTTCCCATTCACGGCGGTCCGCCCGGCTCCGCCATGACAGTGTTCAGGCCAGCGCGCGACAAGGTCAAGACACGTTGCTCGTGGTTGCGTCAGCGCTTGAAGAACACTGTTCGACTATCCGGCGCCGGACATATTGAATCCGGCAGTATCCCTCAGAGCACCTCCGTGCCCTCCGTTTCCTCCGTGGTTCAAATCTCAAGTCCTCCGTTGAAAATGGAGTGTCGGGCACGGAGGCCCGACCTACCGTGTGAAAACAACGTTACAATGCACACAGGAGGCGACGCATATGCAAGGTTTCGACACACAACGGCTGAAGCGGGTGCGTGAGGTGCTGGAGCGCGGGATCGAGGAGAAATCCTTCCCCGGTGGCGTCTACGCCATCCAACGCCACGGCGAGACGGTAGCGCTCGGGGCGTTTGGCCTGCGGGATACGAACCCCGATGCGCCCGCGACTCTGGATACGCAGTACGACATGGCGAGCGTCACCAAGCCGGTCTGCTGCGCCACGCCGGCGATGATCCTCATGGAGCAGGGCAGGCTCCACACGGGCGAGGAGGCGCGGTCGTTCTTCCCGGAGTTCAGCCTGCCGCACTGGGCCGGCATCACTATTCACCACCTGCTCACGCACACCAGCGGCCTGCCCGACTGGAAGGCCCTCCACGCGGACGGCCTCGGCGATGAGGCCGCGCTGACCTCGATCTTCAAATGCGAGATGAAGGCGGCGCCCGGCGCGCAATACGAGTATTCCTGCCTTGGCTATATCACGCTAGGCAAGATCCTGGAGCGCGTGGCCAAAGAGCCGCTGGATGCCTTCACCAAGCGCGAAATCTTCGAACCGCTGGGCATGTCGAACTCCGGATTCCGCCGCATCTCGACGTCGCCGAAACTCGGTCCCGCCGACAATGTCGCCCCGACCATCGCCAGCGACCGCGAGCGCGGCAAACTCTACGGCGAGGTCCACGATGGCAACGCCAGCGGCATCGACGGCGTGAGCGGAAACGCCGGCCTCTTCAGCACGGCCGCCGATATGCTCCGCTACGGCCAGATGCTGCTCAACGGCGGTGAACTGGACGGCGCGCGCATTCTCTGTCCGCTCACTGTTGACCGCATGCTCACCAGCCAGATCGACAGGACGGTTGGCGGCCAGACCTGGGGGCTCTTCTGCGCGCCCAGCGGATATCACCCGGGCGGCGACGTCCTGTGGGAAGGCTCCGCAGGGCATACCGGCTTCACCGGAACGTCGCTTCTGGTACACAAAGGACTCGAACTCGTAGTGGTGCTGCTCACCAACCGCGTGCTGATACCGAACGCCACCCACATCCGCGCCCGTCGATTGTTTCACAACGCCGTCGGCGCCGCGATTGCGGGCTGACGTGGCGCCGGCCTCCGTGCCGGTGGTCACCGATCAGCGTTTCCGCTTCCGTGGCGGCGTTGACGAAACGAACACGAGCACCTCGCCCGGGCGGTCGGGGAGATGGACCAGCGTCAGGCGGTCGCCGTTCCGGGTCCAGCCGAGTTGCTGGATGCCGTTGCGCTGGCGTTCGCGCTGATCGGTGGTGTCGTCCGGCCGGTCGACGGCCCAGCCTTCCAGGTGGCGCTGATACCACGAGGCCGCCGTGCTGTACGGTTCTGTGGAGCGGAAGACGAGTATCCACTCGCCGCGCCCGCGACCGAGGATCATGCTCATCTGCAGCCTGAGGGCGCGGTCGTTGGTCGCGTTCTCGTCGAGCATGAAGAACGGTGCGACCGGAACATCGCCCATTACCGTCTTCAGGTTCGCGCGTGTAACCGGCGGTCCGGGCGCGGCGAAATCAACGCGAAGGCCTTCGCTGAGTCCTCGTGCTCCCCGCGCGATGAAGTACATCGCCACGATAACGCCGACTACCAGCGCCAAAGCGACGAACGTCAGGATTCTGGTCTCGCGTTTTGCGGTTATCATAACTGATGATGGAGTTCCAAGGTCCACGCCTGCGTCTGGAGAGTACCCAATGAATCGTTGCGCCGTTACCTGCATTATGGCCGCCATGTGCTGCCTTTCGTCCGCGCGTGCGGGCGATCCTGAACGATGGAAGACGCCCAAGCCGGACAAGCCGGACCTCAGCGTGGCCTACATCGAGCGCACGCCCAAGTACCCCGGCACCACGCAGAAGTACCGCGTGATCGACTGGGGGCCGGACGGACCGAAGGGCGACGGCCTCCCCGTCACGTTCACCAGTACGAAGCAGCAGCACTGGCCGAATCCCGGCCAGACAGTGACGTTCACGGCGCACGTTAAGAACAAGGGCGCACAGCCCACCCCGCGCTACGACTGGCACTGGCTCATCGACGGCAAGGACGTCACGGACGGGTGGTCGGCGCCGCTGGGCGTTCAGGCGGAGCGGGTCTACAAGCAGACGTGGAAATGGAAGCCCGGCCGCCACTACATCGCGTTCGAGGTGGACCGCGGCCGCCTGATCGACGAGATCACGCACAAGAACGATTTCGTGGTGGATGCGACCGACGCCCTCTCATTCGGCTTCTTTGTGGAGCAGGACGTGTACAACTGGTTCAACGACCATATGAGCGGCTTCGACTCCTACAGCTGGGAGGACTGGGCGCAGTTCCAGGTGCAGGAGATGAACCGTGAGTTCCGCGACGAGATCCACCCCGCCACGCCGGCCGGAATCGAGATCCGCGCGCGCTTGGACAAGGTGACGATCCTGCCGAACGGCTTCAAGGACCCCGGTGGCACCCACGCTCCGGTGGACAACGTGAAGAGCGGCTACGATGGCGTGTGGGGGTTCACCGGCGGCCTGATGACCCTCAACAAAGACGGCAAGAACTTCTACGAGGCCAACCCCCAATGGCTGGTGGGCTGCGAGTGGCCGCTGCACCACGAACTGGGCCACCAGTTCGGCCAGCCCGATTACTACCTGCTGCCGGTCTCCAAAGACAACAACAAGGCGGTGCCCGGCCTGGCCTACCCGACGCCCGACTGGTTCCAGCACCAGATGATGTTCAGCGGCAACTACTACCACGACGAGATGATCGGCCACAACAAAGGCACGTGGGACAGCGGCTACCGCTTCTGGGGCCAGGCCGCCGCCGCCGCGTTCAACGTCACGAAGGACATGCGTCGCGGCTTTTTCGGAACGTTCCTTGTGGATATTCCGACGACTAATACGTTCACGTTCGTGGACGAAGGGATGAAACCGCTCCCCGGCGCGAAGATATCGGTATATCCCGCCGTCAGCCGTGACTACGGCAACGGATGGTTCCCCGCGAAAGCGAGATTCACGGGCACAACCGACCGGAACGGTACGTGGACGCTCAACCGCAGTCCCTACGACGTGGTGCTCAACTGGACCAGCAACGGAAGCGTGGAGTTCACCGCGGCAACTCCCGCGGGCGCCAGGCTTGCCGGCTTCCTGAACATCAGCGACTTCAACCTCGAGTACTGGCGCGGCCACGCGAAGAACGGCGAGTATGTGGTGATGATGAAGCCGGCGCCGTAGGAGCCAGTGGCCGTCGGGCACACGAAGTGCGCCGGTTGCTGCTGCATACGCCCATCACACTGAGGCACCGCGGTGGCTCCCAATGGTTTCCATCCGTCGTCGGCACCGCGTGCTGGGCGATGAGACTCGTCTCATCGTGGGCCACGAGATAGCGGGCCGCCGCGGCATCTCGGCGGATGCCCCCTGGGCTTCAGCCGCTGCGCCGAACGCTGGTGATAGGTCCCTCCTCACTTAGGATGGGTGTTAAAAAATGGCTTCGGGGGGGCAGATATTAGGAAGCGCATGAGGCTAAGATTCGGATTGCCCTTCAAGGCGCGAGCGAGCGCCTGAACCTGCCAGGAGCCAACCTGGGAACCGCTCGGTCAGCACCAACCGTGCAGTTGAGATTCATCCGACAAGGAGAGTGCGCGATGGTATCAGTTGATCTCGTCCGTTTCTCCGCCTCCCGCGTCCTGCCAATAATATGCGGGCTGCTGTTTCTAGTTGTGGAAAGAGCCCCTGCCGGCGCCGTGCCGATGTGGCGTCAAGTGGTCAGTGGAATGCCGCCGTCCCGCACCTCTGCCTCAATGGCGTATGACAGCGCCCGCGGCAAGACGCTTCTGTACGGAGGCGCCGACAGCTCGTTCCATATCATGGGTGACACGTGGGAGTGGGACGGGTTTGTGTGGAAACGGGTGGCCACGACCGGGATTCCCGCGCGCGGATATGCCTCCATGGCATTCGACAGCGCCAGGGGGAAGGCGGTGCTGTTCGGCGGCTCCGACTACAGCATCAACTACTCGGACACTTCAGAGTGGGATGGAACCGTGTGGCGCAGGGTTGCCAACGGCACCCCCTCCGCGCGCTTCTTCACTTGCATGGCCTTCGACAGTGCTCGCAGCAAGGCGGTTCTGTTCGGCGGAGGGTTTGGCGAGACGTGGGAATGGGATGGGACCAGGTGGACCAGGCCGGCCACGACTGGTCCATCCGCCAGGCAGGGCGCATCAATGGCATACGACAGCGTCCGCGGAAGGACAGTCCTTTTCGGCGGCATCAGTAGCGGAACCCGCCTGCGGGATACCTGGGAATGGGACGGCAGCACGTGGACGCCGGTTGCGACGACCGGCCCAGCCGCCCGCGAAAACGCCTCGATGGTCTATGACACTGCACGCAGCAGGGCGGTTCTCTTCGGGGGCTGGGACGGGAACTCCGACCTCGGCGACACGTGGGAGTGGGACGGAAATACTTGGCAACAGACCGGCACGTCCGGTCCACCGCCTCGCTCCGAGGCCACGATGGCTTACGACAGCGCTCGCCAGCGCGTTGTTCTCGCCGGCGGTTGGGACAACGGAACCAATCATTTTGCCGACACGTGGGAGTATGGTTCCTTCCATGTCTCTACCGTTCAGGACATCGCCTCCGCGCTGCAGATTGCGGCCGGGCTCATTGCACCAGATGCAGATGCGATGGCGAACCTGGATGTTGAGAAATCCGGCCCGTCCGCCGGCCGCGTGGACATAGCGGACGTCGTCCGAATCGCCCGTAAGGTGGCAGGACTGGAATCGAACCCATAGCAGGAACCGATGAATGTCCGGAGAGCTTTGGGATTCATCGACAACCTGTGTGTCTGTGGTAGTCTGGAGGTGGACCTTGTCGCCGAATGAGAGGTTCGGCCTCGGTCACTTGCGTGGCACACATTGTGCCCCTGTTGCGACTGAATGCGCCCTCCATACCGAGGCGCCAAGGAGGCTTCCAATGAAATCCACCCATCGGCCGCAACGCGTGCTGTCCGGCCTGTTCGTCGCATTGATAACCGGGATGTGCCTGTCCGCGTCCGTAACGCCGGCCCGGGCCGGGACGCCCGCCCCGGGAAAGATCGTTGTCGCCAATGACGATTGGACCCTGGACACCGGGTTCTTCCCGCCGAACGACCCTGCGGTCTTCGTCGCCAACGTGACCGACTGGTTCACCGGCGGGCGCCCCGGCCGATTTCTGGCCTACTCCAACAACCACGGCGTCACCAGCCCGCTCCTCGCCGACGCGGTCCACGCCGCGGGGCACTCCTGGACGGTTTCAACCGCGCTCCCCTTCGATATGCCGACGCTGCTCGGCTACGACGGCGTGTTCGTGGGCGGCTACCACGCCGATAACCAGGTGCTGACCGACTACGTTAACGCCGGCGGCAATGTGTACGCGTTCGGCGGTACCGGCGACCTGGGCACCGCAGCGGACGAGGCCAGCGCGTGGAATCCGTTCCTTGCGCATTTCGGGCTCGCATTCGACGGCGCCCGCTTCAATGGGGTGCAGTACACGATTCCGATCAACAGCGATCACCCGATCTTCGCCGGCGTCGACCACCTGTATCAGGACAACGGCAGCAGCGTGCTCGACCTGGATCCCCAGGATCCGCGCAACCGGGTGCTGGTGTCCTACCAGGGGCAGGGCCTCTATGGCGTATATGACCCTTATCCGGTGCCCGAGCCCGGCACGCTCGCCCTGCTCGCCGGTCCCGCGGGCGTTCTGTTGGCGGTCCGGCGGCGCCGCGCCTAGTTCGCCTGCAAGGTTGCCTTCACGAACGCCACGTCCTCCGCGCTCAGCGCCTTCTCCGAGGCGGCGGCGTTCACCTCAACCTGCGCCACGTTCTTGAACCCGGGGATCACGCACGCGTTGGGTGACTGCGCCAGCGCATACTGCAACGCCACGCGGACCAGATCCGCCACGCTGCCCCCGAAGCGCTCCTTCAGCGGTTGCAGCCGGCGCCGCATTTCCAGCAGGCGCTCACGTGTGAACCCCTGGTTGCCGCGCCGGTTGTCGCCTTCGCCGAACTGCGGCGGGTTTTCCGGGTCGAATTTGTCCAGCAGGATCCCCTGGGCCAGTGGGCCGAACAGGACCATCCCCAGCCCACGTTCGTCGGCCCACTGGAACAGGTTGGTGCCCTGGCGGTCGAACTGATTGCCGAACGCGTTGTAGTTGAACTGCAGGACCGCCGGCCTGGTGACCGGGCAAACGCGCATGAAATCCTGGTAGCCATATCCGGATTGCCCGATCACGCGCACCTTGCCCTCCTGCTGCAACTGACGCATCATGTCCGCGGCGCCTTCCAGATACTCGTCGTCGGGGCCGAAGTTGGTGTTGTGGAAATAGTGCAGGTCGATGTAGTCCGTTCCCAGGTTGGCGAGGCTCTGCTCCAGTTGATGGCGGACGTGGAGCGGCTGCATCGCGTTCGGTGCGGTGCCGCGGAACCACCCGACCTTCGTCGCGATGATCACTTCGTCGCGCGGCACCTCTTTGAGGAACCGCCCCAGCATCCGCTCCGAGTGCCCGTCGCCGTATACATCGGCGCTGTCAAAATGGTTGATCCCAAGCTCGAAAGCGCGCCGCAATCCCGCCAGCGACTGCGCGTCGTCATTGCCCGTCCAGCCGACCGCACCGCCGTCACGCCAGCTCGGTCCCCCGATCGCCCAGCAGCCCAGACTGATCTCGCTGACCCGCAGGCCGGATTTCCCCAGCATCCTGTATTTCAATCCTGTTTCCTCCTAATGAAGTATGTCGGGCAACGCGCGGCGCTCGCGCAAGCCGACTGACCCGTGCGCCTGCCCTCCAGCCCGGAACCCCCGCCTGCACGGGCAGGGTTCCTGAACCGACGCGAGAATCTTGCCGGAGCATTCATGCCCCGGGCATCGCCCCTCGTTCAGCCCTTTCATGGCCTTTGTGGCCGAAGCCCTTATGCCCGGGCATTCGTGCCCCGGGGCTTCAGATCGAATCTCCGCGTCGCAGCATCCCCCGCCGGCGAGAACTTTACGCGACCGGCGGTGTCTGCTCGTAAAGTAGCCGTTTTCCCGCCGTTCACGGTCAGCTCGTAATCCGCGTTCGCGCGCAGATGTGTTACCACGTGCCCTACTTTCGATGGCGAGCCAACCTCGGTCCAACTCCGCGGGGCCGCCGGATCATCCGGCCAGGACTCAATCTGGACCGTCAATGTCCCCGTCCGCGGTCGCGCAACGGACAATCCAGGCTCCGCGCTCGCGCCGGTGGAGAATTCGACTCCCGCTCCCGTGGCGTTCAGGCCGAACGGGACCGTGGCGCGCACCGTGACGCCCTCGGCGGTGAGTGCGCAACCGGTTGTCGCCAGGTCGATCACGTACTGCCGCCCTCTCAACCCGTACCGAAGCTGCGTTCCATCAAGCTCGGGTGTGAGGTGGGGATCCAGGTAGAGGCGGTTGGGCTGGGGCTGGACGCCATAGATGTCGCGGTACAGCCCCACGATCGCCATGCAGTTTCCGGCCAGGATATCGTCGCCGTTCCCGTTCTGCCTTGCGCGCTCGTAATGCTGGTACGATAGCCCGTCCTGCTCGTAGCGCGCCAGCGTCTGCTTCACGTATTTCAGCGCCAGCGCCGGGTCGTAATCCGCATACGCGCGGATGCCCAGTTCCGCCCAGGACATGAAGATCGACCCGTTCTCGTAGTTGGGGAACGGGAAATTCCGCCGCATACCCTCGTCCGTCTGATACGGGAACACGTTGAGCGGCCACATGAAGAGCTTCTCCCGGGCCGTCTCCGCTTCCGTGCGATCGAGGATGGCCTTCTGCCGCGCCGGCTCATCGCAGATGCCGTAGGCAATCGCGGCGAAATTGACCGGCGTACACAGGTTGTTGCCGTGCGCCGAACCATCCTTGTCCAGCCAATACACGTACCACTTGTTGCCGGGATCCCAGAAGCCGCCTTCCGAGATGGGTTTGTTGAAACCTGCCTTCAGCCGCGCGGCGAACGCGCGGTATTCCGCCGCCTTTGCCGCGTCTCCGAGGGTGTCTTCCGCCTTCGCCCACAGGTTCAGCGCGTAGTACATCTCGGCATTGACGAGCGCGTTCTTGTACGATGCCCAAATGATGTCGATCCAGTCGCTTCCCCGCTTCTGCAGGTGCGAATCGGTCATCATGGTCACCAGGCCGGAGCCGCCGGCCTCGCGCCGCAGCATATAGTCCAGCGCCTTTTCGCACGCGGCCTTCTGTCCCGCGAGCCATTTGCGGTCGCCGGACATATCGAATTGCTCCGCCACGACGATGACGTAGTCCGGCTGGGAATCCATCAGGTATCCCCACTGCGCCTCATAAAACCCCTGATCGTCGAACGAACCGGGGATCGAATCGAAGTCGTCGTAGGTCCAGCGTGACTTCACGCGCCCGTCCTTGAGGATGGCATAGTCGCGCTCATAATCCAGCGTGGACGCGAGATTGGCGGTGTAATCCGGGTCGTCCACCGCGAATCCGATCTGCCCGAAGAACGGCTCGTGGAGGCAGATGTTACCCGTGCGCCAGCCATTGGCGCCGACCAGACGATTGTCGATTACCCCGTAGCGGCCGACCGTGTGCACTAGTTCGCGGATGCTGCCGCCGTCCAGCCCTTTGAACGTGCCGCGGTTGTACGTTTCTTTGTAGTCCAGCGCCTGCAACGAGAGTTCAACGTTCACCGTTCCCGGCTTCACCGCAAACGGAGCCCACACGTCCTGCCGGTCGGAGAGCCAGCGGTAGAACTTGTGCGCGGTCTTCAACTCCTCACCGCTCACGGAATAGTTGAAGGTGAAAACGCCGTTCCGGCCATCGCCGTCGGGCTGGTGCGTGAATCGCGACGCTCCGTGCTGTCCCTTCGGGACCATGGGCACGATCCGGAGGCAGTCGTTCGCCTGGCGGTTCCAGAATGTGACGGACCCGGTGTGCGCCCCATAGGTGGCGTTCGCCGTCTCCAGGTATTTGTTCCAGACCACCCCGCCATTGCCCAGCAAACCGCCCGTCCACGTGGACATCTCGGCGAAATCCCACTCGGGGAACGCCGTGTCCTCGAGCGTGGCGCCGTTCAGGTAGCGTCGGCTGATCCGCCAGATGATGCGGTCCGACTTCACGGTGAACTTCCACGTCTCGCGAACCCCTGCCTCCGGTTTGCCGAAGGCGATGTTGGAAACCGTCAGCGTGGTTCCGCGGACCGCGATATCGGGAGTGGGAATGCCCGTCCTGGTTGTGGACCACTGGCCGCCCACGCGGATGCCGCTGGCGACTCCCGATTTCGCCGCCACGTCACGCCCGCGAACGGTCACCCGATCCACAACGCACCGGCCGTCGTAGTTCAGCCTGAGAGCGAGATGCCCCTGCCCGTCCGCCAGAGTCACCACCTTGCGTTCGGCGTCCTGATGGATCATCCCCGGCCCCTCCGCCAACACGGACGCGCGGCCCACGCAGGCAGCGAGGATCAGCAGCGCCACCGAGCGATAGATGTGAGAAGGCATCGGGCGTCGCAAGGTGAAACGGATCAATGGTACTGGCAAGTGAACCTCCAAAATGCAAGCGTTGCGCTGAGTGGACTGGTGCGGATAACAGCGCGAAGCGGGACAATGGCACTTCAATCTGTGCCTGTCCGTGGGCATGTGTCAACGCCGCGCAATGATGCCTGCCCTCATGGTCAGTAGTGCGGGTGGGCGGGGCGCTGGGCGGGATGGCGAGGAGACCGGCTAGAATTGGGGTGAGGTGTGAAATGACCGAGCAGGTGTGGGAAGGAACGTGGGAAGAGATCAAGAAACGCGGCGAGGGCCTGGCAAACCGCCGCGTGCGCCTCATCCTGCTTCCGGAAGGGGCCGATGAGCAGCCAAACGGAGAAAACGGACAGCGTCTCTCTGAACAGCTCGCGGACCTCGTGAACCAGGCGGAAAGCCTGGATGCGACTTCTCCCGAATCGGCGCAGTCGACGGATCCATACGAGATTGCCTACGGCGAGATCGTGGCCGAGAAGTTCCGCAAGCAGGGGTTCAACGTATGACTCTCTGTGATGCGGGTCCGCTGTTCGCGCTGGTCAACCGTCGCGAAACGCCACACCACGCCTCTTGTGTATCGGCTCTATCGCGATTGTCACAGCCATTGGTCACCACTTGGCCGTGTCTCGCGGAGGCTATGTATCTTGCAGGCCGCCACGGCGGCTGGGCGATGCAGCGTCTCTTGTGGGACTACCTCCTCCGGGACGCGCTCACGATACACAACCTGACGGCGGGAGAGGTCCAGCGTATGCGCACGCTGATGGAGAAGTACAGCGACTTGCCGATGGACCTCGCGGACGCGTCACTTGTTGCCGCCGCCGAATCCCTCGGCGAGACGACCGTCTTCACCGTTGATGCTCATTTCCGCGTCTACCGCCTGCCCGACGGCGCCGCGTTTGCCGTCGTGCCGTAACCGAGGCATTGCGGCGCCGATCGTGGGGCCGGCCTCCGTGCAGGCCACCCGGACACCGCGTCCACCATTCACTCCACGCGGAACGATACGTTGACGGTGGCGGCCACCCGTACCTGGCCGGACGCGATTGGCATCGCCGGTCCGCCCGCCATAGGTGCAGCAACCGGCGTTGGCCTGGCTAACGCCACTTGATCGTACAACCCGTTGTAGCCTTCGTAGCCGCCGCCGATGGTCAGCGTCTGGATACCGGCGAGGCGCATGCCGCCGGCCTTTGCCAGCCGTTCCGCGTCCTGCTGCGCGTTCTTGAATGCCAGTTCCATCGCCTCCCTGCGGGCTTTCGGTTGGTCCTTGAGGCCGAAGGTCGGGCCGTCGATGCTGTTCACCCCCTGGTGGACCATGGCGTCCACGATCTTGCCCGCCTTGTCCACGAGGGCCGTCCGGACGCTCACGGCGGTGAACACACGGTACATCGTCTGCGCTCGGGCACGCCGCGGCTTGACCGTGTACTTGTCCACGCTGTAGTCGGTCGTCTGGATCTCATCTTCGCCGACGCCGATCCCCCGGAGGGCGGTGATGGCGCCCTGCATCTTTTTGACGGCGTTCGTCTGGGCGGTCTCGAGCGAGGCGTTGCGCGACGCGACGCCGAGTTGGAGGATCACGATGTCGGGCTTCGGGCGCACGGAGCCCTGGCCGACCACGGTGATGGTGCGCGGCTCCGGCGCCTTGCCGTTGCCGCCGCACCCGGTGAGGCTGAGCGGCGTCGAAAGTGCCGCCAAGAGGATTGTTCCGCGAAGTGCGTTCATTGAGTGTCTCCTGTAGTCCACCGAATGAATTCGGTGGCTGTCTGGCAAAATGTCGGCTGAAGCCGACGCGTGATGGACTCAGCGATACGACTCTCAGATGGGGTGAACCCTTCAATTCCGCGGACGGCCTTCAGCTTGGGCGGTGGGTGAAGCGGCACGTATCTGGGTATAAGGCCGTTGTCGTGAGAGCGAAACCATCACGTCAATCCGGCAACAAAGGAGCATAATCATGCGGTTAACAGGATTCCACCTCACAGGCATTGCGCTCTGCGCGTGCGCATTGGCCAGCCAGGCCTTCGGCGCGCCTTCGCCCAAGAACGGCTACTCGCCGGCGATGCAGGCGAAGATCAACGCGATGCAGGCGCGACTCACCCAGTATGAGCAGCGAGACGCGGCGACCAAGAAGATGCTGCAGACTTTCGACACTCTGGACTTTGTCGTATTCAGCAACCAGCAGTGGGTCCGCCTTCACGAGAGCCACGCGAAGGATATCATCGTCGACTGGCCGGACGGACACCACACAAACGGGATCCAGCGGCACATCGCCGACCTCAAGGCCATGTTCGTCTACGCGCCGGATACGAGGATCAAAATCCACCCGGTGCGGTTCGGCGTCACCGGCGGCGCGACGGGATCATCCATGGGCCCCGGCGGAAAGGTGAAAGTAAGCCCTCAGTCAGGTGGGAACGGGTTCACCTGCGTGACAGGGATTATGGAAGGCACGTTCACCAAGCCGATGCCCCTCGGAAACGGGAAGTTCGTCCAGCCGACCGGCAAGAAATTCACGCTTCCGATGTGCACCGTGGGGCATTGGAAAAACGGCGTGATGATCGAAGAGTGGCTGTACTGGGACAACGCCACCTATATGAAACAGTTGGGTATCGGCAAATAACGTGATCGGCAGGGCGGATCGCGCCTGGCGACCGAACTCAGTGGCCGCCTCGCCACGTCTGGCGGCCGGACGCTCGCTGCACAGGTGGTCGGGCCAAATCTCCGCCCGCGGTTGTACGCGATATCCAACCGAACACGGTTTGTTGGACCGGCAATTGCTGGTAAACTCTTGCTGGAAGGCCTCCACTGCGAAGCTTGCGATGGCCCGCGCCATCTGGACCGGCTTGGCGGCGGCGGGATGGCAGCGGAAGGCCGCGAGGAGGACGAGGGGGGAAGTATGGATGGACGTCTGGGATACAACTCTCCCGTAGTTCACTGGTGCGCGGAGCGTGACGAATACCTGAACATACCAGTGGTTGACGACGGCAAGGGGCACCGCCTGGGTGATTGCCCCTATTGCGGTGTGATGCTCCGGCGATCGAGAACCGGAGGAAACGGGGGCCGCAAGGGCGGTGAGGCGGCTGGCAGCTACCGCGAAGAACAATAGATCAGGCGCCGGGCCTCGGGTGTCAAGCTCCTGACGGAAACTGACGCTGAAGGCCCGGCGCCTGTCGTTTGTCACCCTTCCAGAATGTCCGCGAGTTTGTATGCCCTGCCGCCCGCGGTGACCTCCACCATCGGCCAGCCCGCCTGCTCCGTCAAAATCAGCGGGCCGCTTTCCGTGGCCACGAAGGTCTCTTCCCCCTTGGTGCCGGTGATGCTGGGGTTCCACGCGAACGCCTGGTTCAGCTGGACCACCTCGTCCACCCCCGGCATGAGGAACCAGTCGCGCCCCTGATATCCGGCCGCTCCTCCCTGGTGATGGAGGCCGATCTCATCCGGGAACCCGGCGGCCGCATAGGCGCCGGACACGACTTTCCACAGTTCCGCCGTTGTAACGCCGGGCCGCGTGGCGTCGATGAGTTCCGCGTGAATCTGGCAGACGGCGCGGTGCTTCCGCTTGAGGTCCGCCGGGATCGGGCCGAAATGGACGATGCGGGTGCTGTTGACCACGAAGCCGTTTCGCAAAGCGCAGGTGACGAGCATACAGGTCTTCTCGACCTTCTTGCTGGTGGGCACCGGGTGGCGGAAATTCTGCAGACGCTCATCGCTGGCGACGAGGATGAGGTTCGGCATGATGCCGAGGTCGAGTTGCGGCGCCGACAGCAGACCGGCAACTTCCCACTCCGTCATTCCGGGGCGGATGGCGCGCATCGCCTGATCCATGCAGGCGGCGGTGTCCCGGGCGGCGGCCTGGAAGCGCGCGATCTCCTCCGGCAGGAGGCTGAAGTGCATGCGGGCGAACTCCGCGCCCATCGGCACGCATACGCAACCGTCGCCGTCGCACGGCAGAGGCGAATCCGTTCCGCACTTCCCGCCCTTCGCGATCTTGCGCAGCGATCGGGCGATCCCGTCGGCGCCTTCGTGCCACGGAGTGATCATCGGCTCGTAGCCCAGGCCCGCCAGTTCTTCCGGCATCAGGCGGGCGGCCTCGATGTTGTTGGTGACAAGGTACTTTCCGTTGCGCGTGATGGCCAGCGTTCCGTTGCCCTCCCGCGCGCCTATTTCTATGTGGTTGGTTCGCCCGCCGGTGATCCAGCTGAAATTGCTCCTCAGTGTGAGGAACATAGCATTCAGGCCGTGAAGGGCCAGGAAATCGCGGACCTGCTTCTCTTTGGTCGAAATCTCGTTCGTCATTTCATCTCTCCCGGTAAATCGAGTGCTTACACGGTCATTGTATCTCCGCCATACGGACGCAGACAGCCTCTTCCGGGCAAACGGCGTGGACAGTTCTCGAATCTGGGGTGGCCGTTGCGATACGCTGGCACGCGGCGCGTGGGCATGGAGACAGTCCTGGCCCTCGAAAATCCCCAATCCCGTAGCTCACTTCACGGTCACACGCGAATCACGAGGACGGCGATGTCGTCCCGCATGCGTGGGCCGGAGTGACGGAGAACATCTTCCACGATGGAATCGGCGAGGGATTGCGCGGTGGGGTAGGTACGTGATACGATGCACTGATGAAGGCTCTCCGCACCGTACATCCCGGCGTCTCCCCTGGCCTCCGTGACGCCATCGGTGGTGAGGATGACGGTGTCGCCCGGCAGGAGGTCGACGGTGTGCTCCGTGTACGGAGGCGACGCAAGGATGCCGATCAGCAGGTCCGCCTGCGCGAGTTCGGTCATCGACTGGTCCTTGTGGACGATGATCGGCGCCGGGTGGCCGGCGTTGCAGTATCGTAGAAGCCGGTTGTCGGCCTCCAGGATTCCGTAGAAGACCGATATGAACATCTCGATGCGGGTGTCCGCGTGAATCAGCGCGTTTGTGCGTGACAGGACGACGGCCGGCGACTCGCCTTCGTGGCCCAGCGCGCGGATAAAATACTTCCCCTTGGCGGTGTGGACGGCGGCCTGCACCGACTTGCCGGCGACGTCCGCCATCAGGAGTCCGAGTCGCCCCTCCGGCAGGCCGAACACGTCATAGTAGTCGCCCCCCACCTGTTTCGCAGGGAGGTAGCGATGTCCGATGTCGGGCCCATCCGCGGGAAACTTCATCTGCGGGGCCAGGTTCTGTTCCACAAGCTTGGCGATGCCTAGCTGGCTCTGGTAGGTCCCCGCGTTGTGAACGGCCATGGCGCCCTGTCCCGCGAGGGCCATCAGCATGTTGAGTTCGTGGTCCTCCCAGTGGCGGGTCTTTCGGCTATAGATGGCCACCGCCCCGAGGGATTGTCCGCCGGTCCGCAGGGGCACACACAACATGCTGACGAGGCCCTCCGCGACCTGCACGTCCGCATATTCCAGCCGCGGCGACGCGGCGATGTTTTCCACGTATTCGGGGATGCCGCTGTCGGCGACGTCACCGATCAGTCCGTGGCCGAGTTTGCCGCGGACTTTGCGGAAGAACTGGGCGCTCAGGCGGCGCATTCCGCGAACGCGGAGGACATCATTGCGGTCGTCCCCCAGAAACACCGCGCCCGCGTCCGCGTGGACCAGCGCGCAGGACTGCTCGACGATGATCTCGACGACCTCGCGGAGGTTCAGGGTGCCGTTCAACTGCGCGGAGAGGTCCATCAGCGTCCGGAGTTCCTCGTTGCGCGCCCTCTCGGCCTCAAAAAGGCGCGCATTCTCCACGGCCAGAGATATCTGCCCGGAAAGCGTTGTGAGCAGCTGAAGGTCTTGAGACGAGAATGGGCGGTTTGAGGAGGACCGGGCGACGTTCAGCACACCGAGCACCTCGAACCTGGTCAGCACCGGCACGCTCATGGAGGACTTTATCTCCGCCCGGGGAACGACCGCGCTGAAGCGTGGATCGCTCGCGACGTTCGGCACCAGCAGCGGCTTGCGATTCTTGGCGACCCAGCCGGCAACCCCGGCGCCAACCGTAACCGCCGCGGCATTCACGATGTCGCCGGACAGCCCGTGGGCCGCCGCGATCTTCATCGTGTCCGTGCCGGGCTGCAGGAGCATGATGGAGCCGGTATCGGCGTCCGTAACCTGCACAGTTTGCTCCAAGGCAATTTGGAGCAGTTCGGGGAGATCGAGGGTTGTCTGGATGGCACGCGCGACTTTGTTGAGTGCGGACAGTTCGCGTAATCGGGCGTTTGCCTGCGCGAATAGCTTCGCATTCTCTGTCGCGGAAGCTTCCTGGCGTCTGAGTTCCGCCTGCACGGATCTCAATTGAGAGGCCAGTTCGACGATCCGCGCATCCGATGGGTGGTCTGGCAGGTCGTACATATTTTCGGAGGCGGGTTTCATTGCCCTGGCTCCTTCCGAGCGGGTGAGGCAACTATCGCAAATTGTAGCGCGTCCCGACGTGAAAAGCGACGCGCCAGCGTCGCGTACGGAAGCATAAGATAAGGCAAGGCGGCCACCACGGCGGCCGCGCATCATTACGAAAGGTCCAGGACATGCCCAGAGAACTGCACGACCCGTTTGCGGAACGCAAACGGCTACAGAAGAAACGCGATGAATTGAAGCAGCGCCTGATCGAGCTGACGCTGAGCGAGCGGTCGTGGCTGGACGAACACGCGCCGGCCCTGGAGGCGGGCGACGCCTCCACCCGTGACGAGTTCGCGCGTCGCGAAGAGGTCAAGTACGGAGCCAACGTCGAGTTGGGACACACGGAATGGCTGCTGGGCAACACGCCGGGTGCGCTCACGAACCTGAAGGCGGCATACGACTATGGGTCGGCCGAACAGCGCGCCGAGGTTGTGGATGTGCTGCGCGACATCCAGACCAAGACGGGGCTGCAACTGCTGCGGGCGTCGGACCTGCGCCCCGGTGACAACGTGGCGGCGGAGTAGGGGATTGGGCTGGCGGAACCCGGGCGTTCCGAGCGCGGCCCTGACCAAGTCCGGTTTGTTCTTGCGGGAATACCGCGTTGAATCGCGTGGTCTCTTCGCACGTATCGCAATCCGATTGGTGGCAGCCTGCCTGATGTGATAGGATGGCCTTGGCATCCATGCCGGGGCCATCCGGCCATTTCAGTAGCCACGTTACATAAGGAGAGGTCCATGCTTCGCAAACCACACGCTCGTGTCTTTGCCCTGGCCGGTTTCGCCCTCTGCGCGCTCTCCGCGCGTCCAGCTCATGCGCAATGGGATGTCTCCACACCCAAGTCCGCCACCAAGCGGTTCGCCGATCCGCAAGGCCGATTCACCTTTGACATTCCGGAGGCCTGGCAGGTCGAAACGAAGGCGGACGCGACCGTCTTTCGATGGACCGGCGCCGCAGCCACGCTATTCTCCCGATCCGGGCCAACCCAGCCCAGCGAACTCCTTCGCGACGCAATCGATAGGGCAAAGGTCGTCTCCACGGATTTCGCGGAAGCTTTCAGGAGTGAATCACCGATCGCAACGAGGCCCGCTACATCCCTGGTGTTTACAGCCATCGGTCCGAAGGGGGAAAAGACGCGCGGTCGGATCGTGGCGATATCAGGCCCAACCGAAGGTCTCTCAATCCTGGTCACAACGCCGCCACAGGATTTCGACTCCGTCGACGCGCAACTGAACCTCACACTCGCCACGCTTACGTTCGGCGCGGACAAATCGACGGCCTTCGTTACGCTGCCCGAGCGAACCCGGGTCAAACTGGGCATCCTTGAGGGGCTTTCCAGCAACCATTCCAAAAAGGGCGAGGAAGTGCGCTACGAGGTGCTCGACGATGTTCTGGGATCCAATAAGGAAGTGTTGATAGCCAAGGGCGCGATCGCGTTGGGAACGGTAACGCGCGCTTCCCGTCGGGGGATCTTTGGAAAATCCGGCAAACTGGAGATATCCGCGGATTTCGTGCGCGCGGTGGACGGTACGCGAGTCCCGTTGCGTGCCAACGAGGATATGTCGAAGAGCGGACGCAGCAATACGACAGGCATGGCGGCGGCGACGCTGCTCGTCGCTCCGATCGCCATCTTCATTAACGGACGAGACGCCACCATCAAAAAGGGCACGGAATTCGCCGTGTTCGTGAACGCGGACACGATGATCGATGTTGCCAAGGCAACGGTGCCAGGTGCCGGGTGACATCCGCGATCCTCCGCGTTCCCCCGCGTTGATGTCCGGGGGCGCGTAATTGGCTGGAAACACCGGCGTAACACATTTGCAAACAGCAGGGGATAAACTACACTAATGCTCAAGTTCGCGGTTATCCAGCCATATGTCTTCTTCCGCACGCGTTTCTGAACCCCAAGACCCTATTCCGGCGCTGGTGGACCTTATGGTCCGCGGGCGGCAGGATATCCGCGCGCGCCACGAACAGGGCGCTTCCGGGATTGAGGTGACGCGGCGCCTCAGTGACCTCGTGGACCGCCTCGTCGTGACGATGTTCGGCATCGCGATGGAGCGGGTCCCGCCTCCTCCGGCGGACGATGCGGAGATCACCATCGCGGCAACGGGCGGCTACGGCCGGCGGCGCCTGGCCCCGTTCAGCGACATCGACGTCACCTTCATCGTTTCTGAGGAGGATGACCCATGGCTCGATGGGCTCGCGAAGGAGATGTTTTTCCTCATCACCAGCGTGTTCACCCAGGTGCCCGGTTTGAAGGTCGGGTACGCTTACCGCACGTTCCGCGATATCGAGGACCTGGACACACAGACGCAGACGGCGCTTCTGGACGCGAGGCTTGTGGTCGGCGATCGGGGGCTGTTCTACCGTTTCCGTGAAGAGTTGATCCGGTTCATCCGGCCCGCAGTCTTTGTATGGAGCAAGGTGGAGGAACGCCGCGAGGCGCTGGAACAGTACGGGGACAGCGTCTACCTGGTTGAGCCGAACATCAAGATGGGCGCGGGAGGCCTGCGCGACCTGCATATGGCGGAGTGGCTCGCAAAAGCCACCATGGGCACCGGTCTCGAGGACCCTTGGGGCCGCTTGAGGGCCAGCGGCCTGATTCAAGAGGTCGATTTCCACGCGATCAATGCGGGCCGCGAGTTCATGCTGCGCCTCAGAAATGCGCTGCACTGGCTGGCAGACAAGCCGCTGGATGCCTTGACCGCGGAACGGCAGCCGGCCGTGGCCGCTCAGTTGGGCTACCGGGACACCAGCCTGAAAAACGCCGTGGAACTGCTGATGGACGACTACTACCGTCACGCCGCCACCATCCAGCGCATCTCCCACAAGGTCCCGGCGAAAACAACGAAACACCCTCTTCGGCTCGACCCGGCGTTGGTCATTAAGAACGGCCATATCACGGCGACCGACGTGGCGCTGATGGAGCGGGAGCCGTCCGCGCCCCTCCGCATCCTTCACCTGGCCCAGCAATTCGGTTTTCCGCTGTCTCCGGAAGTCGAGGAGATGATCGGCGACGAAGCGGCGCGAAATGAGACGCCGCTGGACGATCCGGACTCCCGGAGGCTGTTCCTCCAGATCATGCGCCACCCGGACGGCATCTATCCCACCCTGCGGCAACTTGCGGATCTGGGTGTGCTTCCCCGCCTGATTCCGGCCTACGGTCTCCTCCTCCGGTTGCTGCCGGCGGAGCCGATCCACAACCACACGGTGGGCGAACACAGCCTGCGCGTGGTCCGTGAAATCGAGCGGATGCGGGACGAACGCGAGCCTGAGTACGCGCTGCACCGTGAAGTGTTCGCGGGGCTGGACCGGCCGGAGGTGTTGCTGCTTGCCGCGCTTTTGCACGACGTCGGCAAAGTGCGTGGCGCCGGGAATCACGCCGAGGTTGGCGCCCAAATGGTGCGGACCATCGGTTACAACCTCGGGCTGGACGACGACGGCGTGGATCTGCTGGCGTTCCTGGTGCGCCATCACGATGTCATGACCGGGCTGGCGCGCTCCCGGGACCCCGAACAGCCTGAAACCGCCGCGGAGCTCATCACAACGGCTGCTACCTCCAACTACCTGGCGTCGCTATTCCTCCTCTCGTCCGCCGACGTGCGAACGTTGGGGTCGGACACCTGGATTCACGTGCAGGTGGACTTCCTGGCGCGGCTGTTCATCAAGGCCGACGTTCTGCTCACCAACCCGAACGCCGCGGATGCCACGCCCGAGAAGATACGGAGCGGGGTCAGCCGGTTGCAGCGCCAGTTGAGCCTTCGCAACCTCGACGACGAAACGGTTCGGGCGTTCTGTCACAACATGCCCGCCTCCTATCTCCTCAATACGGACTTCGACCAGATTGTGCGGCACATCCAGGCCCTGGAAAAAGTGACGACCGGTGCGGTGGTGGATTTTCACGATGAGCGCCGCAGGCCCTGGACGGTGATGACGGTTGCCGCGCCGGACGCGCCCGGCGTGCTGGCGAAGATTGCGGGGGTGCTTTACGCGCATGACGTGAACGTTCATTCAGCGCGCGTGTTCACCCGTTCGGGAGGCGACGCGATCGCGTTGGACGAGTTGCTTGTCGATGCGCATAACCGGCCCCTCCCGGAAGTGATCGAGGCGGAGATCGCGCGGGATCTGTGCGGTGTGCTGGACGGCGTCGTCCCACTGGGAGACGTCCTGCGTCGCCGCGGCAAGGATATGGGGGCGGGCACGGCGGCGCGGTCCGTTCATATCCACAATGACACGAGCGAGACGTTCACCGTGGTGGAAGTTGAGATGGCCGATGAGAAGGGGCTGTTGTTCCGGCTCGCGGCGGCGATGACGGCGCTGCGGTGGAGCATACACAACGCCCGCATCGGCACGCGCGCAGGCGAAGCGCGTGACGTATTCTACGTGACCGATCAAAAAGGCAATAAGATTCAGGCGGATGACGTGGACCTGCACATCGCCCTGAGCGATGGGCTGGCGGCCGGGCCGACGCTGGATTAGGGCCCGGGGCCGGGATCTACGGGGGCGGCAGCTCTCATTCGTCCCCTCGAACAACGAGGAATCCATGGCCAGACGGCGGAACAAGGGGGAATCCGGTAAGCCGCTGCTGCGGTCGGCGCGCTCCTACGCCGGCCTGTCTATCGGCGCGGCGGTTGTCACCTTCGCGCTGAAATTCCTGGCGTACAAGCTTACCGATTCCGTGGGTCTGTTGTCGGACGCGATGGAGTCCGTGGTGAATCTCACCGCGGCGATGATGGCGTTCTGGATGCTGACCGTTGCCAGTCTGCCACCGGACAAGGAACACACTTACGGGCACTCCAAGGCGGAGTATTTCTCCAGTGGCGTGGAAGCAATGCTGATTCTCGTGGCCGCGGGGAGCATCGCATGGGCCGCCTGGGGACGTTTGGCCCACCCGCAGCCGCTGGAGCATGTATGGCTTGGCCTGGCGGTTTCCGCTCTGGCTGCGGCGATAAATGGTGGCGTGGCAACGGTCCTGTACAGGGCATCCCTGAGGCTGAATTCCATCACGTTGCGCGCCGATGGGGCCCACCTGATGACGGACGTCTACACGTCCGGCGGCGTCATCGTGGCCGTGACGCTCGTTCAGGCGACCGGCTGGATCATCCTTGACCCCCTGATCGCTTTCCTGGTGGCCGTGAACATCATTTGGACCGGCTACCGACTGATGAACGATACACTGCACGGCCTGCTGGACTCGGCGCTCCCGCCCAGGGAACGCCAGCTTGTTGAAACCGTGCTGGACCAGTACAGGGAGCGCGGCGTCGATTTCCACGCATTTCGCAGCCGGATCGCCGGCCAGCGCCGCTTCATCAGTGTGCATGTGCTGGTTCCCGGAGCCTGGACGGTGCAGGAGGGGCACAACCTGGTCGAGCAGATCGAGTACCAGATCCACACGGCCATACCCAAATGTACCGTAACCACTCACGTGGAGCCGATGGAAGACCCGATCGCATTCGCGGACCAGAATCTGGATCGGGAGCAGAGCTGAATCCGCCTCGCCGCCGCGACCCCCTCCGTGGCATAGTTGGGCGTGGAGGACCTCATGCTCACAAGACATCAGATCGGCTTCTTCGCGGAGAACGGATACCTGCACTTGAAGGGCGTCATCGCGGCCGACGAACTGGCTCTGCTTCGCGCAGCGGCGGATACGCTGGCAACCGACGCTCAGGATCGCCTCGGGAGCGCGGAATACTTGGCCGCGCTGGAACGCGCCCGTCCGGACTGGATCGAACACCCGGACACGCATTATGTGTACGCCGACCACGCGGGCACGCTCAATTTCCACCGGGTGGAACGCATGTGGACCCGGGATCCAATCTTCCGCTATGTCACCATGCACCCGATAGTCCTCGACGCTGTGGGGAGCTTGTTGAACGCGGAATTCTGGCCGCGCGGCGGTTCGCTGGTGTACAAGATGCCGGGGCACGGAGAAGCTGTTCCCTGGCACCAGGACATCCCCTACTACTGGCGGCGGACCATCGCGGACATTCCGCGCCCGCGCACGGAAACGTTCCCGGCGCCGAACTTCACCACGGATTTCTATCTGGACGATTCCTACCGCGACCGCGGCGGCCTGTGGTGCGTCCCCGGCTCGCATAGACGGGGAAGCATCGACGTGGATGCCATGGTCGCCGTCCACGGCTTCAACCTGCCGGGCGCGATACCGCTGGAGGCCGAGGCGGGAGACGTGCTGTTCCACCACGTGGCGGTGCTGCACGGATCGAACACAAACACTTCCACAAGCCTGCGGAGAACCTTCTACCAGCACTACATGACGCAGGCCGTTCTGGAGGACGCGTACTGGGATTGGCCGGACCTGAAGACCGATGAGGAGAACGAAGCATTCTGGGCCGAGGCGGCGGAGGGCCGACGCGCGATGGGTCTGTGAGGGATCCGCGGTCTGCGTGGGGTGGCGCGCCCTGGCGGGGCCGGCAGGAATATGCCGGGCTGCAACCAATCGATATCCGGTTCGCGTCCAATCCGGCGGGGGACGAATCCGGCGGAGCCGTGTTACAATCCTTACGTATGCTCACTTACCAGGTGCCGTCTGGGGTTGAAGGGACATCGGCGTGGACGTCCGGCGCCCGGCGATAGGGCGGCTCTCGGGAGTGACTCCGTTGGCCCGAGGCAAAACGTTCACCGGCGGCGCCCCCGCGCCGTACGGTTTCAATAGGAAAGGAATTCATGGATATGAGAGCTCATCTTCACTTGTTGGCGATGCTGGCGCTCGCCGCCGGCACAGGTTCAGCCGTTCTGGCGGCGCCGAAGATCCAGTTTGACAAAGAGATACTCGATTTCGGGACCGTTTTGGGCGGCGCTCCCATCAATGCGTCTTTCCAGTTCAAAAACGTTGGCGATACGGACCTCGCGATCACCAACGTTCGCCCGGGGTGCGGTTGCACCAAGGCAGAGGCGAAGAAGACCAAGCTTGCGCCGGGCGATTCCTCAACCATCGAGGCGGTGTTCAACAGCACGGGGTACAACGGACCCATCAACAAGAGCATCTCGGTGACCACCAACGACGCATCCCGGCCCTCGCTTGCGCTCCAGATCAAGGCAGTCATTTCGGCGGGCGCCATGGTAAAGCCGGCGTCAATCAGTTTCGATAACCTGCGCATTAACGGCACGAAGACCTACACGCTGACGGTGACCCCCGCCAACCCCAGGACCTTCGAAATCACCAAAGTCGTGCCGGTGGGAGAGCACGTTTCCGTGCCGGGTTTCCGCAAAGTGGAGACCAATGCCGGAGCCTACTGGGAGGTCTACGTGGTCGTTAAGGCGGGCAAGGCCGCAAGCCGCGTGATGGAGTCCATTAAGATGGAGACCAGCCTGGGCCCGACCGTTCCGATTACCGCCACGGTCTACGGGAATGTCGTCCAATAGCCCAGGCGGCCGGAGCGCTCTGTCACGCTTACGACGGCCCCTGGCTGGCGCGGCGCTGATCGTGGTGCAGGCGGCTGCAATCGGGTTGGGGGCGAACGCCGTCAACCCGAAAGGCCTGCCTTGGATCCGGGTTCCGCTGCGTGAGACGCATCGCGTGGCGACCGCGGAGGAGGTGCGGCCATCATCGCCCGTCCGCCCGGCCGCGCGTCCCGTTGAACCGGCCCCGGTCGCCGTGCCTGCCCCCTTGAAAGTGGCGCGTCCGCCGGCCGCCACCCCGGTTCCCGATGCGATTCCGGAGCCGGCGCCCGCGACGGTCACCGTCCCACCGCCGGCTCCCATCGTGAAGGCGGTCCCCGTGCCATCGAGCAAGCTTGCACCGAAGCCCGCCGCGAAAAATGTGGCGCACCTTTCTCCGCCCGTGAAGCCTTCGCCCGCGGCCCCGGCCGCCGTGAAGCATGAGGCGCTGTTCACCTCGCTGACCGACGCCAAGGCGCTGTTCGACGCGAAGGACGCCGTATTTGTCGATGCGCGGCATCAGGCGGACTACGAGGCGGAGCACATCGCGGGAGCGAGAGACCTTTTCGTGGACGAAGTCGGCACATTGTACGAAGGCGCTCTGGGCGGCGTTCCGAAGAATCGAACCATCGTGACCTACTGCAGCGACCCGCGGTGTGACGCCGCCATCAAGCTGGCCGATGCGCTCGTCGCCCGAGGGCACACGCGCGTGTTCATCCTTCTGGAGGGGATACCGGGCTGGCGTGACGCCGGTTATCCCACCGCGAAGGGGGGTACGCCGTGAAATCCGCTGTTCTTGCGAACCGCTACGTCGCGCTCGGCGCCCGCTGGGTGCTGGGGCTCGTCTTCATCGCCTTCTCGCTGGGCAAGATCATCGACCCGGCGACGTTTGCCGACAGCATCGCGGCATACCGCATCCTCCCGGTTGCGGCTGTCAACGTGTTTGCGCTGGTGATGGCCTGGACCGAATTTCTGGTGGGTATATCTCTCCTGAACGGTGTGGCTTATCGAAGCGGCGCGCTGTTGGCGGCAGCGTTGAATTTCGTCTTCATCGTGGCGGTGGCCAGCGCGATGGCACGCGGCCTGAGCATAGAATGCGGCTGCTTCACTGTCGCGAAAGAGACGGTCGGCTGGTCGCTCCTTATCCGCGACACCGTCTTCCTGGCGCTGGCGATGGTGGTGCTCCTGAATCGCGACCCCGCCGAATCGGCTCCCGCGAATTAACCACAGAGGCACGGAATTCGCGGAGTGACCCGGTGGTTGTCTAGCGACCTTTCCATCCCGGCAGCGTGCCGATCACCGAGTCAACTGACGTGTGCAAGCCGTCTGCGGAGGTCATCGCCGCCGTCTTAGCGACAGGATTCACGGAATTCGCGCACGTGCTGACACCGATTGCGAGCATCAAGGGGACGGACTGAGGGATGAGCATTCCGCATTTGGCCCGCTTGCGGTACAATAGCCGTAGAGGTATGAGATGACTGTCACCATGGATGCGACATTTGATGGCAAAGCTTTTATCGCAGACGATCCGGTTGGCCTGCCCCCCGATACACGCGTGCGCCTGACAATCGAGAGCGTTGCCGAAGTACGTGAACAGACGTCCTTCCTGAAGACTGCGCTATCCTTGAACCTTGACGGCCCAGCAAATTGGTCAGAGAATTACGAGGATTACCTGAACGCACAGCGTGCCAACATGCATGAGTAAAGTCTTTCTCGATACTTCCTACGCTATCGCGCTTTCCGTTCCGAAGGATCCGCACCACGCCCGGGCACGAGTGCTTGCGACCGAGCTGAGCGGCCTTCCCTCCCAAATGGTCACAACCACAGCGGTCTTGCTCGAGATCGGTGATGGTTTGGCGGGATTCGGTTACCGCAACGCAGCACTCGTTCTCATAGACGCCCTTCAGGGAGATCCGGATGTCCAGATCATATCCCTAACTACCAGCCTCTTCAATCGGGCGCTCGATCTCTACCGTTCACGTCCAGACAAGGAATGGGGGCCTTACGGACTGCGTCTCGTTCGTGGTGATGCAGGATATGGGCATTACGGACGCTCTCGCCGCCGACCGCCATTTCGAACAGGCTGGGTTCAACGCGTTGTTGCGTGACGGCTAGCGATCCGCCCTCGCAGATGCGGCCGGCCGGAACCGCCACTCCCCATGGCTCGTCCCAACAACGAACAAGGCCCCATCTTCAGAGCCGCCAATCGCAACTCCAGCTTCATTCATCGCCACCGAAAGGTCCACACCGATGCGAAAACCTGTTGTTGAGTTGCCGCCCAAGCAGCGGCAGCCCTACGAAAAGCCGACCGTAGAAAGTGAGCAGATGTTCGACACCACGGCGCTGGCGTGTGGGATGTGCACCTCCGGCCCATTCCCTCAGTTCGCCTGCGGCCAGCTGCCGCAGTACTGAGCGATCGCACCAGGATGCGGGCGAGGCATCCGCGCTCCCTTGCAGAGATGCCCCGGATGATCGTCTCATCCGGGGCATCTTGTCATCTGCGAATCGTTCCGCGGGTTAGCAGTCCTTGCCGAAGTCCGCTTCGAAGGCTTCGGTGAGCTTGGCGGCCCAACCGTCAATATCGGTGAGCTTGCCGAGGAAGAACCGGAGCACCGGCGGCTCATCGGTGAACTTCAGCCCCTTCACCAGGTTGCGGTGTTCGTACAGCCAGGCCAGGCGGTCCACCACGTAGTCCATGTGGCTCATCGTGTAAACGCGGCGCGGGACGGCGAGGCGGGCCAATTCCAGATCCGACGCCACTTCGTTGCCCTGCGCGTCACGGTCGGTGGAGATCGTGCCGCGTTCCATCGGACGTACGCCGGAGGCCAGGTAAATCGCAGCGGCAAGCGCGCCGGCAGGGTATTCGAGGCTTGGGATGTGCGGCAGGAAGCGCCTGGCGTCCACGTGGCCGGCGAGGCCGCCGGCGGGGGTCACAGCCGGAACGCCGCGCGCAACCATCTGGTCCACGAAGTACTGAATCAGGTCCGCGCTGGAGGAGGCCACGTTGATGTCCACCATCTCGCGCATGCCGACCGCCATCGCCTCGATTTCCTTGGATGACATGCCGCCATACGTGAGGAAGCCCTCGTACACGGGCAGCCACGGCTTGAGCTGTTCATACAGCTTCGAGTCGTTCGTGGCGATGAAGCCGCCGCGCACACATGTGCTCTTGCGGCCGGAGAGGTAGCAGAGATCCACGAGCGACATCATCTCTTTGATGATGTCCGCGACCGATACATCGGCGTACTCGGCTTCGCGGGCGTGGATGAAGTAGGCGTTTTCGGAGATCAGACTGGCGTCGATGATGAGCGGTATGCCGTGCTTCGCGCAAATGGTCTTCACGGCCTTCAGGTTGGCCATGCTGAACGGTTGGCCGCCGATGAGGTTGGTGGTCGCCTCCATCCGCACGAAGGAGAGGGCCTCGGCGCCGCGCTCCGCGATGACCTTGTTCAGCCGGTCCAGGTCCATGTTGCCCTTGAACGGGTTGCAGGACTCCGTGTCCAGCGCGTCCTTCCCGTAGAGTTCCAGAACTTCGCCGCCACCCATCTCGAAGTGGGCCTTCGTGGTGGTGAAGTGGTAGTTCATCGCAACTGCGGTGCCTTCGCGGACGAGCACTTTTCCGATCAGGTGCTCGGCGGCGCGTCCCTGGTGGACCGGGAGGCAATACTTCAGGCCGAACACGTCCTGAACGGCTTTTTCGAGCCTGTAGAACGACTCGCCGCCGGCGTAGGCGTCATCGGCGACCATCATCGATGCCAATTGGTTGTCGCTCATCGCGTTGGTGCCGCTGTCGGTAAGCATGTCGATGAAGACGTCCCGCGTGCGCATCAGGAAGGTGTTGAAACCGGCCTCTCGCGCCGCTTCCAGGCGCTGGGCAGCAGGGGGAAGGGAGGTGCTCTGCACGATGCGGACTTTATGCATCTCAATGGGCAGCACCCGCCCGGTGGACAACTTAACGTTCATTCAAATCTCCGTTGGTGGATTTATCAGGCGACATGGTGCATACTAGCAGATTTTGGGTTGGGTGTTGGGACGGCGGTAGTTAACTGGAAACGGGGAAACGGGGAAATGGGGCAATGGGGCAATGGGGAAATGGGGAAACCGGACTCGGTCGCATTTCCCAATTACCCCATATCCCCATTTCCTGTCCGTTATGTGATGCCCTGGACCGTCCCATCCGGGTCCAGGCGCATTTTCACGGCGGATGGGGTGTGCGGCAGGCCCGGCATCGTGAGGATGCTGCCGGCGTACACAACGATGAAACCCGCGCCCGCGCTCACCTTCAGTTCCCGAACGTGGACGCGGAAACCATCAGGGCGGCCCAGCGCTTTCGGATTGTCAGAAAGCGAGTACTGCGTCTTGGCGATGCAGATCGGGATCCGATCGAAGCCCGCCCCCTCCAGGTCCTTTATCTGCCCGGCGGCCGTGGGGCTGAAATCCACCCCGTCGGCGCCGTAAATGGCCCTGCAAACCGTGTCGATCTTCCCCCGGATGGAGATGTCCAGCGGGTAAACTGGCCGGAATCGCGGTTCCGTTTCACTGACGCAGCTCACAAGGCGCGCCAGTTCCTCGGCGCCCGCGCCTCCGCGCGCCCATACGTCGCACGGCGCCCAGTCTATCCTCGCGGAATCCAGCCAGCCCGCCAGTGCCGCGATCTCCTCCTCCGTATCGGCCGCGAACCGGTTAATGGCGACCACCGGCCTGAGCCCGAAGGCGCGCACGTTTTCGCAGTGCTTCTCCAGATTCGGAATGCCGGCCAGGACAGCCTTGGGCTTCGGCTTCGTGATGTCTTTCAGCGGCACGCCGCCATGCAGCTTCAGCGCCCGGATGGTGGCTACGACCACGGCCAGGCGCGGCGTCAGGCCGGCGCTCCGGCATTTGATATCGCAGAACTTCTCCGCGCCGAGGTCGCTGCCGAATCCTGCTTCGGTCACCACGAAATCGGCGGTCTTCAGGGCCAGACGCGTCGCCAGAACGGAGTTGCAGCCGTGGGCGATGTTGCCGAACGGGCCGCCATGCACCAGCGCGGGCGTGCCTTCCATGCTCTGCACCAGGTTGGGCCTTAGCGCGTCCTTCAACACTACGCTCATGGCGCCCACCGCCTCCAGCGTTGCCGCGGTTACCGGCTTTCCGGTTTTCGTGTTGGCCACAATCACGCGGGAGAGGCGCTCTTCCAGGTCCGCCCGGCTCGTGGCCAGGCACAACAGCGCCATGATCTCCGATGCCGTGGTAATATCGAAGCCCGACTGTCGCGGTATCCCGTTCGCTTTGCCGCCCAGGCCGATCACGATGTCCCGAAGCGATCGGTCCGAGAGATCGATAACCCGCTTCCACGTGATGGAGTGCAGGTCGATGCCGGCTTCGTTCCCGTGGTACAGATGGTTGTCCAGCATCGCGGCCAGCAGGTTGTGCGCAGTGGTGATGGCGTGGAAATCACCGGTGAAATGAAGATTGATGTCCGATGCCGGCACCAGTTGAGCGAGCCCGCCTCCGGTCGCCCCGCCTTTCACGCCGAAGCACGGCCCCAGCGACGGTTCGCGCAGCGCGATGCACGTTTTCTTGCCGATCCGCCGCAGAGCGTCCCCCAGTCCGATGGAGACGGTTGTCTTGCCTTCCCCGGCCGGCGTCGGCGTGATAGCAGTGACGAGGATCAGGCGTCCGTCCGGCGTGTCCCGTCGTTGCTCCAGCGCCTCCAGCAGCACTTTAGCCTTCCGGCTGCCGTACGGCTCAATTTCGTCCGGCGCCAGGCCCAGTTCGGCCGCCGTCTCGGTGATCGGACGCGGGGACAGGATCAATGAAGGATCCGCATACGGATTCATCAGGAGCGCTCCTTTCGCCATCCCGCGGCATCCCGTGTTGAAAGGGCTTGGTTGAGCATGTGATATCCCACCTTGTGTCCCGGGGCGGGCCTGAACGAACCGCGCCGCTGCGGCGCGGCGGGGACGTCCTTCCGGCGGCGTCTGCCGCAAACGCCCTGCCTCGAATTCAGTCCAAAAGATCCTTGCACTTGATTCTATTGCAGTGTGCTACAATATAAGTGGGTGAATGGTAATTCCGCGTGCTAATCATTCGCTCCAAGCGTCCAACCGGAGGAAGTGGGAACGAAATCGCAGGGTCGGACCACCCGGTTCCTGCACCCGAGCCAGATTGTGAAAACCCCCACAGGGGCATTCTCGGCTCTTTTTCCACCGCCCCTTACGGCCACATAACACGATGGCACGCGACGGAAGGACTTGCCCTCGAACGGAATCGCTTCGAATCTGGGATGACAGTCGCATCATGACCGCAAACGTGGCGGAAAGCGGCGAGCGCCCCTGACATCACATCGTCCTAACTCGCATGCTCCCGTGGGCTTATCTCCGTTCGCCGGCGCTCCCTTCTCTCTTGAGCCGTCCGGCGGCTGAAGGAAAACCCCCCGCACGTATCGTGCTGCCTGGCAAGCCCCGGCGCTATCACACCGAATTCCCAACGACGGCCCGCGGATAGAGTCAAAGAGAAGGAGACCCCCTATGGAAAGGTTCGGTCCGGCGGTACTGGTGCCACTCACGCCTGAGGAAGTCCAGAAAGCACTCGCGGCACACCCATTTGTGCAGGGAATGGAACCCGCCCAACTCAAATTGATGTCCGACATTGTCGGCTATGAGCATTTTGACGCCGGTAAGCGCATCTTCCAGGAAGGCGAAGCCGCGGACAGGCTCTACCTCGTGATCTGCGGCACCGTTGCCCTGGAGGTTTTCAACCTCAATCAGGGGACTATCCCGATCCAGACCGTTGGCGCCGGCGAAGTCCTCGGCTCCTCCTGGTTTGTCCCCCCGTATCGCTGGAAATTCGACGCCAAGGCTGAGAAACCCACGGAGACTCTCGTCTTCAACACGGATCTTCTCCAGGAAATGTTCGCCAAGGACAACGCCTTCGGATTCGAGTTCATGAAGCGCATGGCTATGATCGTTGACCAGCGCATCACCGCCGCCAAAGAGCAGTTGCTGGATATGTATGCCTATCGCAAATAGGGGCGCCCACGCGCGGCCCCCCGTATGGGCCGCCCGCCGGACACCCCACCTGTAATCATCCTTGGTCCCAAAGTGGGCGCCCATCCCCGGCGCCCCATCGGGTGTTGTTATCTAGGAGTCGACCCGTGAACGACAGTCTCTCTGGTCCTAACTCGACGGATCTCGCCGCTCTGGACAAAGTGATCGCGCATTACGCAGGCGAAAACGGTTCGCTGATACCGATCCTTCAGCAAGCGCAGGATATCTTTGGATACCTGCCCCGCAGCGTGATGAGCCACATCGCGCGCAAAACCCGCACACCGCTCCAGCAGGTGTTTGGAGTCGCCACCTTCTACTCGCAGTTCTACCTTTCCCGGCGCGGACGCCACATCGTCAAGCAATGCGACGGCACAGCCTGCCACGTTCGCGGCGCGGGCAAGATCATCGATACTATCGCATCCGAGTTCGAAATGCACCCGGGTGAGACGACCGATGACTTCAAATACACCTTCGAGGTTGTCTACTGCCTCGGATCGTGCGGCCTGGCGCCCGTCGCCGTCGTGGACGAGAAGGTGATAGGACGCCTCGCGCCAAAGGACCTCGTGCGCAGCATCCGCAACCTGGAATAGGCCGGACCTCCGCTGCGAACTGGAGCAAATACAGATGGCCATGATCAAAGACAAAGAGCAGCTCGCCGAATTGCGGGACAGCCTCAAGGCATCGCTGCAAGAGAAACGCACGGCGGGCGCGCGCGTGCTCATCGGAATGGGAACGTGCGGAATCGCCGCCGGCGCCCGGGACGTGATGGACGCCGTTCGCGCCGAACTCACCGTGCGCGAAATCCCGGCGGACGTGGTCTCCGTGGGCTGCATCGGCATCTGCCAGATGGAACCCATTGTGGATATCGAACAGGGCGGCCGCACACGGGTCACTTACCCCAACGTCACCCCGGAGATGGTTCCCCGCCTGATTGAAGAGCATTTCGACAAGGGCCGCATCGTCGAGGAGTGGGCGGTCGCCCGCCTCGATTCCAACGGCCTGGCATGACACACAGCTTGAGATTTGCAACTTGCATTTTTCGGTTTGCAATTCTCCGGACCCCTTCGGAGAGGACACAACGTGATGGATATCGAAATCGCCACTGGCACGACACGGCCGCCAAACGAGGAGCCGGAAGGGTTGGAGTCGCTTCCGGATTACCGTGAACTCCCGTTCTACGCCAAACAACAGCGCGTTGCCATGCGCAATTGCGGGATCATCGATCCCGAGAGCATCGAGGAGTACATCGCCCGCGACGGCTATATGGCGCTGGCGAAAGCCCTGCGAGGCATGAATCCGGAGGCCGTGGTTCAGGAAGTCACCGAGTCAGGACTTCGCGGCCGGGGTGGCGGCGGGTTCCGCGCCGGCATCAAATGGGGCCTGTGCGCCAAGGCCAAATCCGACGTCAAATATGTCGTCTGCAATGCGGACGAAGGCGACCCCGGCGCGTTTATGGACCGTTCCATCCTGGAAGGCGATCCCCACGGCGTGATTGAGGGGATGATCCTGTGCGGATACGCGATCGGCGCATCCGAGGGATATATCTATTGCCGCGCGGAGTACCCGCTGGCGATCCAGCGCCTCAAGAAGGCGATCCAGCAGGCCACGGAATATGGCTTCCTGGGCAACAACCTGTTCGGGCGGCCTTTCAGTTTCCGCCTGAGGATCAAGGAAGGCGCCGGCGCCTTCGTCTGCGGCGAGGAAACCGCGCTCATCGCCTCCATCGAGGGGCGGCGCGGTGAACCCCGGCCCCGGCCGCCGTTTCCCGCGGTTTCCGGCGTGTGGGGCAAACCCACGAACGTCAACAACGTCAAATCTTACGCCAACGTTCCGCGAATCATCCTCAACGGCGCCAAATGGTTCAGGGGGATCGGCACCGAGGGCAGCCCCGGCACCGCGATCTTCGCACTTACCGGCAAGGTCAAGAATACCGGCCTCCTGGAAGTCCCTATGGGCATCACCCTCGGCGAGATCATCTTCGATATCGGCGGCGGGATCCCCAACGGCAAGGCCTTCAAGGCGGTACAGACGGGTGGACCGCTCGGCGGTTGTCTGCCGACGCGGCACCTCAACGTGCAAGTAGACTTCGACTCGCTGCGTTCCGCTGGCGCCGTCATGGGCTCCGGCGGAATGATCGTGATCGATGAAGACACCTGTATGGTGGAGTTCAGCAAGTTCTTCCTCGAGTTCGCCACCGCGGAATCCTGCGGCAAGTGCGTTCCGTGCCGTGTCGGGGGCCAGCGAATGCTGGAGGTCCTGACGCGTATTTCGGACGGACGGGGCGAGCTGGAAGATATCGAGACGCTGAAGAACCTCGCGGCCGGGATGAAGCACGGCGCGCTCTGCGGCCTCGGGCAATTGACCCCCGGCCCGCTGATGTCCGCGCTCCAGTATTTCGAGGAAGAGTTCCGCACCCACATCCTCGAAAAGCGTTGTCCGGCCGGTGTCTGCAAGATGCTGACACGAGCCAAATGCGTCAACGCGTGCCCCGCCGAAGTGGACGTTCCCGCTTTTGTCGCGCTCATAGGCCAGGGCCGGTACGCCGAGGCGCTGGATGTCCATCGCGAGCACAACCCGTTCGCCGCGATCTGCGGCCGCGTCTGCCCCGCTTTCTGCGAGGCGAAATGCCGTCGCGCGGACATCGGCGAACCCCTCGCTATCCGTCACGTGAAGCGCTTCATGGCGGACCACGAGATATCACAGCCGTGGGCGCCCGCGCGGATGGACGCGCCCCGTTCGCAGAAGATCGCCGTTGTCGGCGCCGGCCCGGCCGGGCTCACCGCCGCACTCCGCCTCTGCCAACTCGGCTATCCGGTCACCGTTTTCGAGAAGCTGCCGGTGGCCGGCGGTATGATGGCGGTCGGGATCCCCGAGTATCGCCTGCCTCGCAACATCCTCACCGCCGAGATCGAAAACATCCGCCGCGCCGGGGCCGACATTCAGACGGGGAAGGAACTGGGCCGCGATTTCACGGTGGACAGCCTCCTGGATAAGGATGGCTTCAGCGCCGTGGTCCTCGCCATCGGCGCCCACAAGAGCCGCCGAATCGGAATCCCCGGCGAGGAACTGGAAGGCGTGCTCCACGGCACGGACTTCCTGCGCGAGGCCAATCTCGGCAATCCGCCGCCCGTGGAAGGAAAGCGGGTCGCCATCGTGGGTGGAGGGGCGGTCGCCATCGATGCCGCCCGCATGGCCTGGCGCCTGGGCGCCAGCGAGATCCATCTCGTCTATCGCCGGGGCCGCGAAGACATGCCCGCCTGGGGCGACGAAGTGCGCGCGGCGGATGTCGAAGGCATCAAGTTCCACTTCCTCACCAATCCGACCCAGGTCCTGGGCGAGAAGCACGTCACGGGTCTCGAATGCGCCAAACAGAGCCTCGGCGAATTCGACATGAGCGCCCGACGGCGGCCGCAGCCGATTCCCGGGTCCGAGTTCGTGCTGGACGTTGATCTCGTCATCCCGGCTATCGGCGAAGCGCCGGACCTGGACTGCCTCGATGGCAGCGGCGGCATCAGCGTGAACCGCGACAGCACCATCACCATCAGCGCCGATCTCGCGACCTCCCGCGAAGGCGTCTTCGCCGCGGGCGACGCCGCGCTGGGACCTGCAACCGTCGTGATGGCCGTCGCACAGGGCAACAAGGTCGCCGCCGCCGTCGACACGTACCTCCACGGCCACACCGTCATCCAGCCCCGATTCATCAGCGACTACCACGCCGTTCCGCAGATATTCAACCTGGACGATTACGCTGAAGCGCGCCGGCCGGTGATGCCGGAACTGAGTGTGGCGGAACGCTTCCGGAGCGTCGCTGAAGTCGAGCTGGGGCTTGATGAGGAGACGGCCCGCGCGGAATGCAGGAGGTGCCTCCGCTGCGATCTGGAATGGATGGCAACTTCCTATCCGATGTCCGAAACCGACGAAGAGGGCAAGCTCATCGCGGCGATGATGGAATGACCTGGGCATCCGGCATTCGGCATCCGGCATTCAGACCGAGCCGAACCGGGCTCTCCGCAACCTGAATGCCGGATGCTGGATGCTGAATGCTGGAGACTGACTATGACCGTTCTGAACGTAACGATAAACGGCAAGACCATGGAAGTCGCGGAAGGGACCACGATTCTGCAGGCGGCGAATGCTGCCGGGATTGAGATACCCACGCTGTGCCATCACCCCGCGCTGAAGGACATCGGCGCGTGCCGGATGTGCCTCGTGCAGATAGAGAACATGGCGGCGCTGCAACCCGCGTGTTCCTACCCCGTGATCGACGGGATCAAGGTGGAAACGCACACGCCGCGGACCCTCGAAATGCGCAAGTTCGTTCTGGAAATGCTCTTCTCCGAACGGAACCACTACTGCATGTTCTGCGAGATGAGCGGTGACTGCGAGCTGCAGAAACAGGCCTACGCACACGGCCTCGCCCACTGGACGTACCCCACGCCCAACCCCAAACTGCAGGTGGACGCCTCGCGCACCTACTTCATCATGGATCACAACCGCTGCATCCTCTGCCGGCGGTGTATCCGCGCCTGTGGCGACGTGGTCGGGAACCATACGCTGGGCATGATGTCCCGCGGGGCCAAAACGATGGTGACTGCCGACATGGACGAACCATTCGGCGATTCGACCTGCGTCTCGTGTGGTACCTGCCTCCAGGTCTGCCCGACCGGCGCCCTGGTGGACCGCCGAAGCGCTTATGGCGGCCGCAACAAGGACGTTGACACCGTGAACAGCGCCTGCACGTTCTGCAGCATCGGCTGCCGCGTGAACGTCATCACGCGAAACGGCCGCCCGTTGCGAGTGGAAGGCGATTGGGACGGCCACAACCAGGGCGTCCTCTGCCTCGCCGGCCGGTTCCAGCCATTGGAGACCGGAAGGCGCCGCGTGACAACGCCCATGGTGAAGCGGGACGGTGCGTTGGAGCCCGCCACCTGGGATGAAGCCCTGGCCGCGGTGGCCAAGGGCGTTCAGGCAGCCGTGCCCGGCAAGATCCACGCTTGGGTGACCGCTGCGACGCTGGATCAGCCTATGGACGCGGTGGTCGAGACCTTCCGTGGCAAATTCGGCGGCGACGTGAAGACGCTGGAAGCTGCGCCGCCGCCCGGGGAGACCCCCAACGGCGGAGCGATGAAGGACATCGATACCGCCGACCTGGTGCTGGTGGTCGACGCCGACCCGCTTACAGAACACCGCGTTCTGGGCTACCGCATCAAGCGCGCAGCCGACAACGGCGCCCGGATTCTGGTCTGCGCGGACGGCGACAACTCGATGGCGGACTTCGCGCATGAGGCTTTCCCGCTGTCGAAACTGGATTGGGCTCTCGCGTCCGTCACGACCGCGGAGCGCCCGGTGGTGGTCTATCGCGCCGCGATGGACCCGCGCCTGCGCGCAAAACTCGCCGTCATCAAGGCCGTCTGCATACCGCTTCACGCCGCCGCCAACGCGGCGCGCGCCATCAGCCTGGGCCTCAACAACGAAGCCGATGGAGATGCCGAAGCCCTCTACATTCTGCTGGAGGAACAGGCCCTCACCCCCGAACAGCGCGAACAGGCGCACAAAGCCCCCTTCGTCGTGATGCACGCCTGCTACGTGGACGATGTCGACGGGCTGGCCGACGTTGTGCTGCCGGCCCCGCTCTGGTACGAGCGCGAAGGCACTTTCCACAACATCGAAGGCAAGAGCGAACGTGTTCGTCCCGCGGCGCCGCCTCCGGAGGACATCTGGTCCGAAACGAGCGTGCTGCAGCAACTGTCACTGCGCGTCTGACACGGTAGGTCGGGCCTCCGCGCCCGACACGGTAGAACGGGCGTCTCGCCCGTTGATTGGGCTGGGCCTCCGCGCCCGACACGGAATGTCCGGCGGCGCGCCGGATATCACGAAGGGAACTTGACGATGGCGAAACCGAAAATCGCAACCGACTGGATGGGGGATTGTGCGGGCTGCCACATGTCCCTCCTGGATATGGATGAACGCCTCCTCACGGTGCTGGGAAAAGTGGAACTCACATCTTCACCCATCACGGACCTCAAGCATCCCCCGGAGGAGGGCGTAGCGGTGGGCGTCCTCAGCGGATCGATCAACAATACGTCCAACGTGTACGTGGCCCGGATGATGCGAAAGCGCTCGGGGTGCCTCATCGCCATGGGGGATTGCGCCGTCCTGGGCGGAGTGCTCTCCATGCGGAACGCCTTTGACATCAAGGAGGGGCTGCGCCGAGCGTACATCGACACCGAGAGCACCGTCGACGGGTTCATCCCGCAGTCCGATGAGCTCGCCAAACCCATCCGCAACCGCCCGCTGGACCAGGTGGTGAAGGTGGACTACCACCTGCCCGGCTGCCCCCCGTCCGCCGACGCCATCTTCCACGTGCTGAATGAGCTCGCGGAAGGCCGGGAGCCGGTGGTAGAAGGGGAAGCGCTCAAGTACGACTGAGGGGTTAGGTGAAGGGCTGAGGGCTGAGGAGAAAAACGATGGCCCATTTCGAGGAACTGATCGCCTGGCAGAAGGCGCGGCAGTTGGCGGCGTCCGTTTATACCGTTACGCGATCCGCTCCATGGGCGAAAGACTTCGGACTGGCCGGACAGATACAACGAGCGGCGGTGTCCATCATGGCCAACATCGCAGAAGGCAATGAGAGGGGGTCGAGCGTTGATTACCATCGGTTCCTCTGCATGGCGAAGGGATCTTGCGCAGAAGACCGGTCTCACCTTTGCATCGCGTTCGATATAGGTTACCTGAACGAGGATTCATCTCACGAATTGATGAAGGAAGCTGACGAGGTCAGTCGATTGGTTGGAGGACTACGCGCTGCGATAGCGCGCCGGTTGAGCCAGGAGACCTTAGTGTCACCGCCTCAGCCCTCGGCCCCCAGCCCTCAGCCCTGACATCCGATCCACCGAGCGAATAAGGACTAGAGGAATGCAGAAGATAACCATTGAACCTGTGACCCGGATTGAGGGGCACGCGAAGATAACCATCCACACCAATGAAAACGGCAAGGTGGAACGGGCTTACCTGCACGTAAACGAATGGCGCGGCTTCGAGAAATTCTGCGAGGGCAGGCCCTACTTCGAAATGCCCCAGATTACCCCGCGTATATGCGGTATCTGCCCGGTAAGCCATCACCTGGCGGCTGCCAAGGCGTGCGACGTCATCATCGGCGCCGTTCCCACACGCCCGGCGTCTCTCCTGCGCGAACTGATGCATATGGGGCAACTCATCCAGTCCCATTCGATGCACTTTTTCGAGCTCGCCGGTCCGGACCTGCTGCTAGGATTCGACGCCGCCCCCGCCATCCGCAATGTGGTGGGCATCGCGCAGGCCAACCCGGACCTGGCGGTGAAGGCGATCCGGCTGCGCGCGTTCGGGCAGGAGATCATCCGGGCGCTGTCCGGGCGTCGCATTCATCCGACCTACGCGGTTCCCGGCGGGGTGAACAACGCGATCACCGTTGAACAGCGCGACTCCATTCTTGCGCAATGCGACGAGATGTTGGAGATCATGAAGGTCGGCATCGCGCTGGCCAAGCGCTGGTACGACTCCCATATGGACCTGGTGGACCGCTTCGCCGTGTTCCAGTCCGGCTACCTCGGCATGGTGGACCCGGATGGCGCGCTTCAACTTTACGACGGGGATATCAGGCTGATCGACAGCCAGGGCCGGAAGCTCGAGCAGTTCGCCGCCGCTAACTACCTCGACTACATCGGCGAGCACGTGGAAGACTGGAGCTACCTCAAGTTCCCGTTCTACCGCAGACTTGGGTGGCCCGATGGAACGTATCGTGTCGGGCCTCTCGGTCGCTGCAACGTGGCCGAGAAGATCACGACGCCGATCGCCAACGCGGAACTCAAGCACTTCAAATCCATCAATACCGGCCGGCCCGTGGAAGGCACCCTCTGGTACCATTACGCCCGCCTGATCGAGGATGTGTACGCGCTGGAACGGGCGAAGGAAATACTCCACGATCCGGACATCCTGTCAAACGATCTCGTTGCGCCCGCCTACAACCCCAAACGGGAGGGCATCGGCTGCATCGAGGCGCCTCGCGGCACGCTCTTCCACCACTACAAAGTCGATGACGACGGCCTTCTCACCCACGTCAACCTGATCGTCGCCACGGGCCACAACAACCACGCGATGAGCAAGGCCGTGGAGATGGTCGCCAAGGCGTTTGTGGACGGCAACAAGCCCACCGAGGCGATGCTGAACCAGGTGGAGGCCGCCGTTCGCGCGCACGACCCGTGCCTGTCCTGCTCGACGCACGCCGCGGGCCAGATGCCCATCGCGATCGAGATACTCGGCCCCGACGGCAGCGTAATGCAAACGCTTCGGCGCGGATAGTGGAGAAGGATTCAGGGTTCAGGGTTCAGGAGTCAGCGTGGAACGCGATCCTTTCCAAAGAAGGCGAAGTCATCGGCACCGGGCTGACTCCCGACTCCTGTCTCCTGTCTCCTGCCCTCATCATCGGCTACGGCAACCCCTACCGCCGCGACGACGGTGTGGCCTGGCACGTCATCAACGCCCTCCGCGCACGCCTCGGCCGGCCCCCATTGGCTCTGGATGACACCGGCGAAGACAACCTCGGCCACGCCGTCGACACCGTGATGGCTCACCAACTGGTCCCCGAAGTCGCGTTGCTGCTCCCCCCATATTCGCGAGTGATCTTCGTGGACGCCCACATCGGCGAGATCCCTGTGCCGCTCCGGGTGATCGAGGTTGAACCGGGCGGCGAGTTTCAGGCGACCACCCACCACTTCGGCCCGGGCATGCTGCTCTCGCTCGCCCAGGCCCAGTCCGGCACCTCCCCGCGCGGCTGGCTGGTCTCCATCCGCGGCGACGATTTCAACTACGGCGAAACCCTCACCGAGACGTGCGCAAGCCAGGTGGAACCGGCGGTGGACGAGATTATGCGGCTGGCCGATACGAACTGACTGGGCCGCCAATCGGCCGGTAGATCGGGGCATACTCAACACAACGCTTGGTTAAATAGGTCAAATATGGCATATACTCCAAGGGGGGAACCTCCCGACAAGAGGATCGTTTGGCTAAAGGGGCAGGTCGCTTCGCCTCCATTTTCGGAGCGTGCGCGTATCTTGGTTGGCCATCTCCTCCGCCTGCTCCAGCGCGGCCAGACCGTGGCGATGCCGGACTCGCGTCCCATGCCTTCGGTCGAACCCGGCTGCCACGAGTTGCGAGTGCGTGACGTTGACCATTCGTGGAGACTGATTTATTACGTTGGCCCTGATGAGATCGTCGTATTGGACGTCTGGTCGAAAAAGACGAATCAGACGCCGGACAACGTGATCAGGGAGTGCAGACGTCGCTTGCACGCCTACCAGGCAGCCAAACGGAAGGTGGATTGAAATGGAGCAGGATACGAGAGCGCGCCTCGAAGCCGCTGGCTGGGTCGTGGGGTATGCCGATGCGTTTGCCCACCTTACACCGCAAGAGTCGGCTCTTCTGGATCTGAAGGATAACCTCGGACGGGCAGTTCGCGAGCTTCGTAACAGTAGACACATCACACAGGCGCAACTTGCCGGCCTGATGGGAACCACTCAGTCTAGGGTCGCCAAATTGGAGGCCGGTGACCCCCGCGTCTCAACTGACTTTGCGATTCGTGCGATGATCGCCATGGCGACCAACCGGAGGAACTTGGCTAGAGCCGTGGCCGGGTGGCCTTTGGCTTCAAGGCGGCCCGTCCGCGCGAAGACGGCGCCCTGACGACCAATGCAGGGCCGTTCCGAAAACGACTAATCGCAGCGCTCGGAGCTAGCGGACCTGCAAGCGAATCCGGCTCTTACGTCTTCGCCTTGGCCCAGGCCCAATCCGGCGCAACCCCTCGGGGCTGGCTGGTCTCCATCCGCGGCGATGACTTCGACTACTGCAAAACCCTCACCGAGACGTGCGCAAGCCAGGTGGAACCGGCGGTGGACGAGATTCTGCGGCTGGCCGGCGGGATATGGGCGGGCGGTGAACCGTCTTATTCCGCCGGCATGCTCGCAGGAGGCGACTTCGGCGGACCTGCCGGTCCCAAGGTGCACGTCAGAGCGTCCCGCCGCCGCTCAGCGCTGCTGCCGAATACGAACTCAAACGTGAATTGCGACGATGTCCCGCCGTCGGGGGATGCCGGTAGCGCCGTAGCAGTCGCTCTCACCGCCTCGATGGGCGGGGTTGCCGCGCCGACGCCAAAGCAGGCCCCCACTAAGTCGGCGTATGCGGCGCGGGCGTATCGGGGGATCAGTGCGACGGACAACCCTTGCGCCGTGCCAGTCTGTTTGAAAGACGCGCAAGACAACCGGCTGAGGAACCGGAACGCGGCTGTCAGCTTGTCATCCGCGATCCACGGGGCTGAGTAGCCGTATTTCGGCAGACAGGTGCTCTGCTCAACGCTCAGATCCGACGCGATCAGCGATTGGGCGAGATTCAGCTTCCCGCCGCCGCCGGTATCCTTCATCGCCGCGAGTGTGCTGTTGGGCAACTCCTGTAGCATCATGGCGGGCCAGTTGTCCGTGCGGAAGACCAGCGCATTCCCATCCCACGCCCATGAGTGCCCATACTTCGCGGCGAGCGATACGATCAGGTCCCTGGCCCGTTGGTCGCGGGCGTTCACCGAACCGTAACCGCTTGTGTAGTAGTCGCTGACGATGGGAATACCCGTGGCGTGCGCGACGGCGCGCATGCCTGAGTGAAACCCTATGGCCGACTTGTAGTCCAGTTTGACGATTAGGTCCAGGCGGTCTGCCTGTTTTGCGGCAAGTTGCTGTGTCGGTTTGAACGCCTTCAGAGTTTCCGCGAGGGTGGGTCTGTCTAGTTTGGCCGGCCGGCGAGCGGTCGCCTCCGGTGTCAGGTAGCACACATCGGTGAAATCCGAACCATTATCTCCGCGGATCTTCAGGAAGAACGCATCCGAGGGATACAACCTCTCCGCCGCCAACCGGCGTTCCCCTGTGAATTCGATGCTGGTTGCATCGATGAACTGGTCAGCGTTCTCACTCGTTCGCAGGAGGCCGGCAAGCAGGGCGCTCCGCTCTTCGTTGCCCTTGCCGGAAAGGCCGACTGTAACCGACCGGCCTGCGGCAAGTTGCCCGATCTGGGCGTCCGAGAGCGCGGCGAACGCGTCATAAAGCGGCTTCCTGGGCTCCCAGTTCATGTAGTTGTGAAACCCCGTCTCTTCGGGCGTGAGGTTGTCGGCGTCCTCATCCGTCATTGCCAACACTTTGCGCAGGCGCGCGAACGCCGCGGATTTGTGAGCCGAGTCAACTTTGGCCAACACGGTGCGCAATCGCTCCTGTTCGCGGCGGATGCGGGGATCGCGAGTGAGAACTCGGAGACCGTCCCATCGTCGAGCCGCTTGCTAGACCACTGGTAGCCGAATATGCGCGCGATGTTGCGCTGTAGATCCGCCAAGGGGTATTCCTTCACGAAGACATCTAGTTTCTCGTCGGCGATGTCATAGCCCACCCGAAACCGGACACCGGTCCTTGCCGTGAGGGACTTGGCGAGCGTGCGGAGGTCAGTCCCCTGCATGTCGCAGGTAACCCGTGGGCTGCCGGGACCGGTGGCGTTTTCGCCGTGAACGCCCGATGCGGTCATCAATGCGAACGCCATCACACAGATGGCAATTCGATATGGGATGCCGCTGCGATAGAAAGCGCTCATGTCGCTACCCCGAAATCGAGAGGTCGAAGAAGTTGACGACGTCGACAGATCACCATGGATTCTATCAAGTGCGACGGTCGCAGGACCATAGGAAATGCGCGGGGCGGCCGCGCTCCGTCCAATCGTCCGCGATAGGAAATCCTCTGCGACACCTCTGCGTTCCTCCGCGTCCTCTGCGTTGAACCTGGATCCGTCGGCGGAGCGCCATAATGTGGATGCGGGACGCTCCTGTCCCCTTTCACTGGCGGGAGTCTCTCGATGGCGGGTCCGTCTTACGTGGTACTGGCCGACGGCGCGTTCGACGTGCATCATGCAAAGACCGCCTGTGTCCTGCTCCGCTACAAACCGGAGCAGATCGCTGCGGTGATCGACAGCCGATACGCCGGTTCCACGGTATCCGATGTTGTGGGCTTCGGCGGCGATGTGCCTGTGGTCGCCGACCTCCAGGCGGCGTTGCGCTACGGTCCGAACCGCCTGCTCATCGGCATCGCACCTGCGGGCGGTAGATTGCCCGATGCGTGGCGAGCCGTCCTGCTCGATGCCCTCAGCGCAGGCCTCGACCTTTACAACGGCCTCCACACGTTCCTTCGCGACGACCCCGAACTCGCCGCGGCGGCCCTGAGCGCCGGGCGCGCATTGGTTGATCTGCGCGCCGTCCCCGATCACTTGTCCACACCCAATGGAAGCAGGGCGACCGTCCGCGTTCCGGTCATCCTCACGGTGGGGACCGACTGCAACGTGGGCAAAATGACCGTCTGCTGGGAAATCGTGCGTCGCGCCGCTGCGGCGGGACGATCATATGCGATGGCGGCCACCGGCCAGACCGGCCGCCTTCTTACCGGCGAGGGGTTCGCGATCGACCGGGTCATCGCCGACTACGTCGCCGGCGCGGCGGAACGCCTGGTGTGCGAGGCGGCGCCGGGGAAGGAACTGGTTCTCGTGGAGGGGCAGGGAAGCTTGCTGCACCCAATGTACAGCGGTGTGACCCTTGGCCTGCTCCACGGGTCGCTTCCGGATGCAATGATCCTCTGTCACGTCGCCGGACGCCAGACGATGCGAAGTTGCGACACGCCGATATGCAGTGATCTGGCCCGGGTGCGTTCGATCTACGAGGAGGCCGCCGCCTGGGTGAAACCGGCGCCTGTTATCGGTATCGCCATCGCCACCCGGCACCTGTCCGAGGGAGACGCCCGCGCCATCCTGGAGTCTACCTCGCGGGAGACAGGCCTTCCCGTCGAGGACCCCATCCGATTCCCGTCAGGCGCGCTCTACGACGCCTGCGAGGCCTGGCGGATGTGCACCACCCTATGATTACCGATCGCAGCCACTGGCTCACGGAATCCGAGCGGCGTCGCGCGGGCGCTTACTACACGCCATCTGAGCTCGTCGATGAACTGGTGGAGTCAGCGCTGGCGCCGGTGATTGAGGATGCCCTGAGGAACGCCGCCGCTCCGGTCCGCGCGCTCCTCTCGATCCGCGTCGTAGACCCCGCGTGCGGCGCGGGCGCCTTCCTTGTCGCCGCATTGGAAGCGCTCGCCGAAAGGTTGTCAGCAGTGGGTGGCGTCACGGTTCACGATGCGCGCCGCGAGGTCCTTCGCCGTTGCATCGCCGGCGTAGACAACGATGCCTCGGCGGTCGAATTGTGCCGCGAGCGTCTGGCGCGTATTGCGGGCGTGCCGGCAGAGGATGTGACCGGCGTTCAACTCGGAGACAGCCTGCTGGCCCCTCCGCCAGTGCTGCTCGCTGGGCCGTTCGACTGCGTGCTGGGCAACCCTCCGTTTCTGAACGCCATCGAGCGCGCAGGGCGCGTGGAGCGCCGCGCCGCGCTGTCCGGGATCGCGCCGGAATTAGGCGGCACCGCCGACGAATCGTTCCATTTCCTCGCGCTGGCGATGCGGATCACCAGGCCCGGAGGACGCATCGGGATGGTCCTGCCGCGCACCGTCCTCAACGCTCCCGCCGCCGAGGCCCTTCGCGACCCCGTACAGACGGCGCGTCATCCGCGGCGCATTCGCGTCCTCTCGCGTTCCGACCACTTCCCCGGCCGCCAGGTCTACGTATGCCTGCTCACGCTCGGCCCGCCCGGCCCGTGCGAGGTGTCAGCGGAAGGCCGCTCCGCCACCAGCACTATGGAAGGCGCCAACTGGTGGCGCGGCCTGCGCGGGCTCCTCGATGGGGCGCCTATATTGGACGGGCACGGGCCGGTTATCGGCGAACTGTTCCAGGTGACCGCCGGCATGACCGCCGCGGATGCCTACCACGTGAAACCGTACATTGTTGATTCGCGCGCCGGCAACGGACTCAAGCTGGTTACGACCGGCCTCATCGACCCTGATGAGTGCCTGTGGGGGGCGCGAACATGCCGGTATCTGGGCGAGGATTACCGCCACCCCCGCGTGCGGGAGGATTCCCGCCTCACACCGGCCCTGCAACGCAGACTGTGTAATGCGCGCCGGCCCAGCGTCATCGTCGCCGGCCTTTCGTCGCGCATCGAGTGCTTCCTGGACGCCCGCGGCGAGTACATCGGCGCCGTCTCGACGTTCGCCATCAACCACCCCGACGACGACCTCGTTGCGCTTCGCGCGGTGGCCGATGCGCTATCGTCACCGGAGGCATCCCGCGTGTACGAAATGGAGCTTGGCGCCAACGCCCTCGGCGGCGGCAGCATCCGCATGACGAGCGCCTTCCTCCGTGCCTTCCGCATGTAGCGCGGGCGCTTCGCCCGGCCTCACTTTGCACTCTTCATTTTCCATTTTGCATTGGTCCCGGATTCCAACGCGGAGGACGCGGAGGACCGCAGAGGTTCGCGAAGGGGAGATTACCACGGAGGAAACGGAGGCTTGGATGGAGCGCGGGCGCCCCGCCCGTACCCGGTCGGCGCGGCGCCGGGCTGGCGGGCAGGCTATAATCAGCTGCGGAGGTGAAGTGAATGAGATTCCTCGTCCGGGTGTTCGCTCTCATCGCGTGCGCCCTTGCGATATTCCTGTTGCTCACCCTTGGTCTCACGAAGCTCCAAATGAAGAACTTCAACCGCAACGCCGTTGGCCCGGCGCCGCCTGCCTCGATGCCTCTGTTGGTTGTGGACCGCGACAGAGAGGGCCGGCCCGTGGATGCGCGGATAATTCCCTATCGCTACCTGGCCTCCATTCCACCACCCAAACTCACGCGCACATTTGAGGCAAACGTCGGTGAAGAACGGATAATCAACGACCTGATCGCCTCCAGTTACGACCACAGACCCGACGCCAGCCCGGGCATATCACTTCGTCGGCCAGGGACGGTTCGACGTGAAGACAGCCCAACCGGACCCGTCATGCGTGTTGAGGACACCCTCGATAGCGACTATATGAGGGTCGGATGGTACCAGGTGGTCGGAAACCACGTGGTTGCGACCTCCTACCAGCACTACTTCGGACCCGGCCTGGCGCTGATGTCCGCGGCACTAAGCGCCGTCCTTACGTGTTTCGCTCTCGTGGCTGGTGGCGTGGTGATCGCCGCACGCCGCCGGTCTTCACGGCGAGTCGCCGAGTGATTCGCCCCAGCACCATGTTTCAAATGCTGCGCGCGGTCACATAATAATACCGTGCGCGCCGCACCGGCGTGCGAGGAGTACCATTGGATTCGAAACGAAGTTGGCTTCGCGAGCCGTTCTGCGGCATATCGCATATGCTCGGTGTTGGCTTGTCCATCGCGGGCCTTGTCGCCCTGCTCTTTGTCGCGCACGGCCGCCCCTGGCACGTGGTTGCCTATTCGATCTACGGGGCAACGCTCATCGCGCTGTACACCGCCAGCACGCTCTATCACTCCATTCAAACCCATGAGCACGGTATTAAGCGTTTGCAGCGTCTCGACTACATTGGGATTTTTCTCCTGATTGCCGGAACGTATACGCCGGTCTGCCTGGTGGCGCTGCGGGGCACGCTGGGCTGGACGATGTTCGGGATCGAGTGGGGGATAGCCGCCCTCGGCATCATCGCCACGTTCGCCTGGAAAGGCGCGCCGGAGTGGGTGCGTGTGGTGCTTTACGTTCTGATGGGTTGGCTAACCGTGATCGCCTTGCCCGCGATGCGCGCCGTTTTGCCTCCCGCGGCACTTGGGTGGCTCATCGGCGGCGGCATCTCGTACACCGTCGGGATGATTGTGTACGCTACCGACTGGCCGCACCTCTACCCGGGCAAATTCTCGGCGCACGACCTGTGGCACATCTTCGTCATCGGCGGCAGCGCGTGCCATTTTGTTATGGTCCTTTGCTTCGTTTCGCGGCTGGTATAGCGTCCGGTGCACGAGGTCAGCATTATGCAGAGCGCCCTGGAGGCCGCCGAGCGCCACGCGCTTGAGCAGGGCGCCACGCGGATCCACAGGATCGTCTTGCGAATTGGCGCGGAGTCCGGTGTCGTGCCGGACGCGCTCGAGTTCGCGTTCGGCCCGGTAACGGAGGGCACGATGGCGGACGGCGCCGCCCTGGAAATCCTCCGAGTTCCGGCCGTCTGTTTCTGCCGCACGTGTGAATCCGAGTTCCAGCCGGATGATATCATCCATTTCTGCCCCGACTGCGGCGCCCCGGCACTGGAAATGCTTCAAGGCACGGAGATGGAACTGGCCTCACTGGAAGTCTCATAATCGATTATGCCTGAACCACCCACTCGTCTCATCGAAGTCACGGAAGCCCTTTTGGGCAAGAATGAGGACATCGCCGCCCGCAATCGCGCGCTCTTTGGTAAGCGCGGAATGCTTGTGCTGAACGTCCTGTCTTCGCCCGGGTCCGGTAAAACCACGCTCATCCATCGCGCCATCGCGGAGCTCTCACCGGAACTCGCGCTCGGCGTCATCGTTGGCGACCTGGCGACGGACAACGACGCCAAACGTCTTCGCGAAGCCGGTGGCCCCGTCATCCAGATCACCACCGGGACTGTGTGCCACCTCGAAGCCGAAATGGTCGCCCGCGCCGCGAACGACATGGGACTCGACGGCCTGGACATCCTTGTCATCGAAAACGTCGGCAACCTCGTCTGCCCGTCGGCCTATGACCTGGGGGAAGATATTCGAATCGTTCTCCTCGCCACAACCGAGGGTGAAGACAAGCCCCTCAAATACCCGACAATGTTCCGGACGGCGGACGCTGTGATCCTGAATAAGAGCGACATCTCCGAGGTGCTGGGATTCGACCGCGAGGCGGCCCTGGCGGCCATCAGGGCGGTTTCCCCCGCCGCGCCCATCTTTGAGGTCTCCGCCCGCACCGGGGCAGGCATGGATGCCTTCTATCGCTATCTGAGAGATCGGCTCGCGGCCAAGAGAAGCGCTTCGGCGGGGTGATCCGCACGAAAGCAGCTTCACGCCGCTCCGACCGAAACCCAAAAAACAACCTGGCGATGATGCCGGAAAGTGAGCCTGCACATGGGGCTTAACGAAGAAGCACTGGAATACCACAGCCGGAAACCTGCCGGCAAACTCGAAATCACACCCACCAAACCCTGTTCCACCCAGCACGACCTTGCCCTGGCCTATACGCCGGGCGTCGCGGAACCCTGCCGCCGCATCGCTGCCAACCCGGACGACGCGTTCCTCTATACGTCGCGCGGCAACCTCGTCGCCGTCATCACCAACGGAACGGCGGTGCTCGGCCTCGGCAACATCGGCCCGCTGGCCGCCAAGCCCGTGATGGAAGGCAAAGCGCTGCTGTTCAAGCGATTCGCGGACCTCGACGCCGTGGACCTCGAACTGGACACGGAGGATCCGGAGGCGTTCATCGCCGCGGTGAAGCTGCTCGAGCCCTCGTTTGGCGGGATCAACCTCGAAGACATCAAGGCGCCTGAGTGCTTCCTGATCGAGGAGCGTCTGCGCGCGGAGATGAACATCCCGGTTTTCCACGACGATCAGCACGGAACGGCCATCATCTCCGGCGCAGGGCTGCTCAATGCGCTGGACCTGGTGGGGAAGCGGTTCGAGGACGTGAAAATTGTCTTCAGCGGCGCCGGCGCGGCGGCCATCGCTTGCGCCCGGTTCTACAAAATCCTCGGCGCCAAGGCCGAGAACATTCTCTTCGTCGACAGCAAGGGGGTGTTGCACAAGGGCCGCACCGAGGGCATGAATTCGGTGAAAGCGGAATTCGCCGCCGAGACGGATGCCCGCACTTTGGCCGATGCGCTCGTGGGCGCCGACGTGTTCGTCGGCCTCTCCGGCGCCGGAATCGTTTCGCCGGCGATGCTCTGTTCAATGGCGGACAAGCCCATCGTTTTCGCGCTCGCCAATCCCGAGCCCGAAATCTCGTACGAAGACGCGCTGGCAGCGCGCCCGGACGTCATCGTAGCCACCGGCCGTTCGGACAAGCCGAACCAGGTCAACAACGTGCTGGGATTTCCCTTCATCTTCCGGGGCGCCCTGGATGTTCGCGCCACCGGCGTGAACGGTGCGATGGAGATCGCCGCCGCCCGCGCCCTGGCGGAACTCGCGCGCGCGGACGTGCCGGACTCCGTCGCCAAGGCGTACGGCGTGAATGTGCTTCACTTCGGCCCGGATTACCTTATCCCCAAACCACTGGACCCCCGCGTGCTGCTCTGGGTCGCCCCGGCCGTGGCCAAAGCCGCGATGGACACCGGTGTCGCGCGCGTGACCCTCGACATCGATAAGTACCGCGAACAACTGGAAGCGCGACTCGGCGCCTCTCGCGAACTGATGCGCATCATCATCAACAAAGCCCGCGCTCACCCCAAACGTATCGTGCTCGCCGAGGGCGACAACGAGAAAACCATTCGCGCGGCCGTGCGTATGAAGCAGGACGGCATCGCCCTGCCCGTGCTGTTGGGCAGCGAATCCGTCGTATGCCGGGTGGCCTCCGATCTGCAGGCAGACCTCACCGGTATCCAGATTCTGGACCCCGAAGACCCGAAGACCCGCGCCGCGTGCGCGCAGCGGATCCACGAATTGCGCTGCCGGAAGGGGATCACCAGCACCGAGGCCTGGGAAATGGCCGGCAACCCGAACTATCTCGCTGCCGTGATGGTGGAGACCGGCCAGGCGGACGGTATGGTCACCGGTGTCACGTTCCACTACGCCGACGCCCTCCGACCGCCGCTCCAGATCATCCGCGCCGCCGAGGGCTGCCGAACCGCCGCGGGCGTATACGTTTTGACCACGCGAAACCGTGTCCTTTTCTGCGCCGACACCACGGTCAATATCAGCCCGGACTCTGCCACGCTTGCCGAGGTCGCCATACTCACCGCCCGGCTTGCCCGCGATTTTGACATCACGCCGCGCGTCGCGCTCCTCAGTTTCTCCAACTTCGGCAGCACGCGCCACCCGCGGTCGGACATTGTTCGCCGCGCCGTCGAGATCATACGCGAGCGGGAGCCGGACCTGATCGTGGACGGCGAGATGCAGGCGACCACTGCGTTGTCCGCCGATTTCCTGCACTCGATCTACCCGTTCAGCCGCCTGAAGCAGGACGCCAATGTGCTGATCTTCCCGAACCTGGAAGCCGGCAACATAGGCTACAAACTGGTGCAGCGGACCGCCAACGCCGAGTGCATCGGCCCGATCCTCGTCGGGATGAGTAAACCGGTCTACGTCGTACAGCGCGGCGACGAGGTGAAGGACATCGTCAACGCGGCCGCCGTGGCCGTGGTGGAAGCCCAGAAACTGGCCGCCCGCACATAGGGGGCAGAGGCCGGGATTCGGTAAGCCGCCATTCGGGATTCAGCCTCCGCGGGCTGATTCCCCGAATGGCGGCTTGTCGGTTGCGCCATCCGCTCCAACCTCCCACGTAAATCTCGCAATTCCAGCCTCTCCGGTGTTTGCTCCGGCCGATTTTGGGTATAGCGATGCGTACGGCCCAAACGGCCGGAACGAGATCAAAGGAGGTCGGTACAATGTACCTGGTGATATCGCATTGGGAGCCTTTGCCCGGTAGGGACATGGACTTCGAGAGGACGGGGCCAAAGGTGAGGGAAGCGCTGCGGTCCACCCCCGGCGTGGAGTTCATGGAGGCCATCAAAAGCGACGGCAAGTATACCGCGGTCCACGGCTACAAGGATGAGGCAACGTACCACGCAGTGGTGGACGATCCGAACGGGCCGTTCTCGAAGGCGCTGGCGGATTCTCATCTGGAGGACGTCGCACGCTGGGTCGGCTCAGAGCGCGGAGAAACGATACCGCACTGAAGGGCAGACTCTAGTATTGAGACTTGAGAATTGAGGGACGACTTCCGATCCGTCACTCAATTCTCAAGTCTCAGATCTCAATGCTCACTTCGGTTGCGTGCTCAACGGCCAGTTGTCGGTTCGGAACGGGAAGAGCGGCAGGCCATCCCCGTTGAATATGCTGGTCTCGGGGTTGGCGTCCCAGGCGTAGCGGACGGCGACCGGATTGGGCACGCCGGCCGCCGAGACGACCAGGGTGTCGCCCTCGACCTTCACGTCAGCCCACACGAACTTGCGGTCTTCACCGGCGACGGCGAAGCCGCCCGTCTTTCCGTCTCTGGCGACCAGGCCTCCGCCCACATGGTCGAATGTCAGGCGGATTGCTCCTTTTTCGATCTTCATCGAGCGGTACTCCGGTCCGGAATACGCCACCTTCTTGCCGCAGAACCTGGCGAGGGCAACGAGAGCGAGGCGCCGGCCAACTTCCTGCTTGTTCTTCGGGTGGATGTCGCCCGCGTCGCCGATATCGACGGCGGTGGCGATTCCGATATTCTTCCCCGTGGCGGCGGTCAGGTACTGTGCCTCGCGGAGTTCGGCCCAGGCATCGTCGGCGGGCTCCGCTTTGCGCTGCATGAAGCCGGCAAGCTGGACGATAAGGAACGGGAAGCGCCCTTCGTTCCAGCGATGGCGCCAGTCGCCGATCATAGTCGGCAGCAGCGTGCGGTACTGGTACGCCCGCCCCGCGTTGCCTTCACCCTGATACCAGATGGCGCCTTTGATGGCGAAGGGGATAACCGGCGAGATCATCCCGTTGTAGAGCACCGTTGGAAAGTTGACATTGTCCTTGATCGGACCGGGGGGAGTGGCGCCGGCGGGCGCGGCGTTGTAATCGGCCCTGAGCTTGAGATCGGCGGCGAAATCCGGCATCGCGGCGAGGCCTTCGGCGCCGGTCCACGACTCGGCGTTCGTGCCGCCCCAGGCGCTCTGGATAAGGCCGATCGGTACGTTCAGCTGCTTGTTCAGTTCGCGTCCGAAGAAATATGCGGCTGCGCTGAAGCCCTCCCACGGACCCCGTTTGATGTTATCCGGCGTGCAGAGGAGCCATTCGCCCTTGAGGGTGGATTGCGGCACGGTGTTGAAGGTCTTGGCAACGTTGAACAGACGGATCTTCGGGTAGTTCGCGGCGGCGATTTCTTTCTGGGCGTCGTTCACAAGGCCGATGCCCATTTCCATATTGGACTGGCCGCTGCAGAGCCACACGTCGCCGACCAGCACGTCCTCGAAGGAAACGGAGCGGGGGCCGGTCACGAAGAGCGAGTAAGGGCCTCCGGCCTTCAGCGGTCCGATGCGCGCTTCCCATTTCCCGTCGGCGCCGGCTTTGGCCTGGGAGACCGATCCGTTCATAATGACGTTCACGCGTGCGCCGGGCGTGGTCCAGCCCCAGACCGGCACTTTCATGTCGCGCTGCAGGACCATGTGGCTGGAGAACATGGGGCTTACGAAGGGGAGATTCGCGGGGCTGGATTCCTGAGCGCCGGCGTGGGGCGTCAGCGCCGCGAGAAGCAGCGCAATCAGTGACATTTTCGTCTGCATTTAGAAACCTCCAGATGGCGACACCGGGGCTGGAGTGCCCCGGTGCGATACTTCGGTGTGTGAAAGCACAGGGAGCGGGGCTAGTCTTCCCAGACGCGCAGACCCTGGGCGACCACCTCAAACGGCAACACCTGTCCCTCGGCGGCCGCGATGGCCTTCTCAACCGGCTCGCGGCTGCCCGGTTCAACAACGGAGATCATGCACCCGCCGCCGCCGGCGCCGCAGATCTTGCTGGCCAACGCCCCGGCCTCTTTGGCGGAGGACATGATGCGGTCGATTTTCGGCGTGGTGACACCACGAGCGAGGCCCCGGCGGTTGCGCCACTCGTCATCAACCTGCTGGGCAAAATGGTCCCAGTTTCCGCGCACGATAGCCTCGCGCATGGCGACGGCGGTGTCCTTGATGGAGCGCAGTTTGTCTCGCTCGCCCTCGGCGTCATCGATGTAGCGGCACATCATGATCCAGTTGCTGGTGCCGCTGAAGCGCGTCTCGCCGGTATAGGAGAGAACCACGCGCTTGTTCAATTCGGCAAGGGCGGCGTCGCCCAACGATTCCACTTTGTCTTCACCCGGAAGAAACCAGAGCGCGTTCACACCGCCGTAGGCCGCGGCGTAGTAATCCTGATTGCCGGTCGGAATCTCGATCACCTGGGCTTCCAGGTGGGAGGCTGTGTGCACGATCTGGCTCTTGTCCAGGCCCTTCCCGGCGATTTCGTTCAGGGCGCCGCTGAGTGTGATGAGCAAACACGAACTGGCGCCCAGGCCACTCCCCTTGGGCGCTCTACTCAGCGTGGTGACGTTAACTCCGCGATCGTAGTCTTTGAGGTAATGCTTCACCACGCGGGCCAGAAGCGGGAGCTTGCCCTTCACGTCCAGTTCCTGCACGCAGTCAGCGTGTTGTTCGAGATCGATGTCTTCCGCCCTCAGAACGATGCGCTTGTCATCACGTTCCTCGATCTTCACCGTGCTGCCGACGTTGATGGCGGCATTGACGGTGAGGCCGAACTCCTCGAAGAGGTAAAGGGGGTAGATATCCAGGGTTCCGCCGGCAAGGTCTATCCTCGCGGGCGCCGTGGAGTGGATGGTTCTTTTCAATGTTTATGGGTCCGGCACGGAGAGGCGGCTCCGTGCTTCCTTTCAAGTTGAGAATCGGGACAACGGAATTGAGACTTGACCTGTTACGACGGGTCCCAATCCCGTTGTACTCTGTCTTCTATGCGAATTTCGCCAGATTCGCTTTCACTTCGCCCGTGAACCGCTCGATGTGGGCCAAAACGTGATCCATGGGGCTGAGCGTATCGTCCTCGATGAGGGGCGTCAGGTCCATCGCGAAATTGAGAAGGTGGCTGGCGTCAACCGCGTGGCTTTCATGGTAGGTGGCGTGAGCGCGGCGGCGGCCCATGGTGGCCAGATCGTAGCGCTTGCCGCCGACGACCTGAGAGTCGAACACGCTCACCAGGGCGGTCTGGATGTTCTCGTGCGCGTCGAGGCGCATCACGTGTTTGTCCGCGTCGATCATCCAGTCCAGGTCTCGCCACACTTCGCAGCCGAGCAGCGTTTTGGGACGCTTATCCCTGGGAAGCGACCGGATGGCGGCGAGGACCTTCATCGCGGTGCCGATGTGGGTCGGGTGCTTGTCCGCGAGATTGTGGGTGTACACGATTTCCGGCCGCGCGGCCAGAAGCAGCGCCGCGAGGTCCTCGACCGGGCCGGTCGCGGCGGGGTCCTTGACGGCGCTGCTGGGGAAATCGAGGAAGACCTGGGCGCCGTATTCGCCGACGAATGCGGCCTTCTTCTGCTCGAGGCGGCGGATTTTCTGCATCTCGGCATCGGTGTAGTTGGCGTACATATCATCGCGGGCGCTGCCGGCGCCGTTGGTGACGATCACGCCGGCGAACCATTTGTCCGCCAGGCCGAAGCAGTTGATCACACCCTCCATGGCCATGATCTCGATGTCATCCTGATGGGCCGAGATGCCCATATGGGTTGTCCGGGAGAGGGCTTCGGCCTCAGGCTTTTCATCCGGCACATATACGCCGGCGGTCGGTATTTTGAATTGCATTGTCACATTCCTTTGGAGGATTCAGAGGTCAGGGTTCGGGATTCAGCTTCCGGATCTCGGTCTGAATCCTGAATCCCGGATACTGAATCCTATTACTTCAAAGCGGGCAAACTGGCGGCGGCGATGCTCTGCCCCAACCGTTTCATCTTTTCATCGGGCGTTGAGAGCGTCAGCCTCGCGGCAATTTCGGGGAACTCGACGTTCAGCACTTCCTGCGCTTTCTTCACCACCAGGTTCCCGCCTTCGCCGGAAGTTACTCGGCCCAGAATCAGGAGGTGTTTCATCTCGTAAAAGTCGGCGAAGTGGGCGATGGCGTAACCGAACTCAATCCCGACGGATTCGTAGACTTTGCGGGCCGTTTCGTTGCCCTGCTTCATCATACCTTGCAGCGCCACAAGACGCTTCGGCAATTTGCCGCTCCCCAGGTCCAAACCGGCCTGCGCCGCGATCCGCGCCGTACCCTGCTGACAGAAATACTGCACCGCGCAGCCTTCATCTCCCGACCACTCGTCAGCGGGACCGTTCTCGCGATAGTCCACCGGCACGAAGGCCAGTTCATTCAGCCAGCCGGTGATGTTGCCTTCGCCGGTGACATAACCCGCGGCTACGGACGTTCCCATGGCGACCCCGAGGACCGGGTTTTCGCCGATGCTCATCGAAGCGGCAAGCGCGGTCACTTCGCCGTCATTGACAACTTCGATGGGCACGCCCATCTCCCTGCCAATACGGAGGAACATATCGGCGACCTGTGCCTCGAAGATGTCGCGCGGAATCCCGCGATAGAGCGAGCCGACGCGGACCCGGTTATTCACATAAATCCCGGCGGCGCTTCCGCCGATAGCATCAACGTGCTCCAGGTGAGCGGCCGCGCGCTTTATGCTGTCCATCACGCCATCGTAATGATACTGCGGATCCGCCTGATGGTAGGGGTCCCAGACGATCTCCTCGCTGAAGAGGACTTCGCCGTCTTTGACAGCGGCGGCCTTGCGGTCCGAGCCGCCGAGGTCGAAGCCGATGCGATTGCCGGCGAGGTGGCGGCCCAGAGGCACGGAGGTTTCCCGTTGTGCCGGCACGTCTTCGGGCGCGCATGTCACAACGGTAAACGGGTGCTCGTAGACCTTGCCCATGAAGTCAGCGTCGAAGGCGCGGGCGCCGCCTTCGCGGTAGCCGCCTCGAAGGTAATCACCGACGGCGGCGGGGCCGCCCGCGTACACCTTCCAAGCGCCGCGCTGCCAGAGCAGAAACTTGACGATCCGCTCCGCATACGGCAGGTTGAGTTCAAACCGTGGATCCCCCGGGGGAAAAACGATCGTCTCGTAGACGGATACCGAACCGTCCGCGCGTTCGAGGCCGAGTTTCAGCGGGATGCCGCCGCTTTCCGCCGCCGCCTTCCTGAAGGCGCGATTCACGAGAGAGGCTGGCGTAAAGTCCGGATCCAAAGGTGGCGTAAAGGCCGGACGAACGTCAAAGCCGGATGTCCAATTCACAACAGATACTCCTTGCGGGCTCCCCAAAAGCGGGGGGCGGTACTTGGCGGCTACAAAAACTATTGTATGGTGGCCGTGCGCATGTCTACTCGGATGGGGGTTTGGAAGTCCGGGTGGCGCGTTCGCCGGCGTACAGAACGCCGCGCGTTCGCCGGCGGCCAACCGGGCGAGCGGCCGCCACGGGGCGCCGGAGGCTTTTCTCGCGGGCGCATCACATAACCTATACTGGATTGTCTACATCGTTCCTAGAAAGGAAAACGCATTTGAAACACTGGATATTGGGCGCGGCCGTCCTCGCGGCAGGTCTGATTTTCGCCAATTCCCCCGCGGGAGCATTCCCGCCCGCCGCTCCGGCAGACCCGCACGCGGTACGGCCCGTCGGCTCGCCCCATGGCCCCAATCCGCTGAACCTTACCCCCGCGCAGCAGAAGAAGTTTGCGGCGTTGCAGATGAAATACCAGCCGCAGGCCATCAAGGCGATTCGGGGCGCGAAGACATCCGCGGATGTGCGGAAGAGACTGGCGCCCCTTGAGAAAAAGATGAATACGGAAGTGATGGCGATTCTCACGCCTGCCCAGCAGAAGAAATTCCGTGCGCTCAGGGCGGAAGCCGCGATGCGGGACAAAGCCGCCGCTGCTCACGCCGGGGTCGCCCCCAGGAAATAGCAGGCATCGGTACGCGCCGGGGAGACCACGGCCAATCGGCTTGAGAAAGCGTGACGCTGTGGTCGTCCCCGCAACGGCCTCCGGATGGGCGGTCGGATCGGAAAAGGGAAATCAAAATGAAGATACGGTTTGGCACGATGGCGGCGACGGGCATCGCTGTGCTGGCGCTGGCAACGGCGGCGCTGGCCTTTCCGGCGCAACCGGCGAATCCGCTGGGTTTGACCCCGGCTCAGAAGGAAAAGATCACCGCGATCAACAAGAAGGCGCGCGCAGAGGTCGCTGCGGTTCAGATGGGAACGGGAAAGCGGGAGGAGAAGACCGCCAAGATCGCACAGCTCACCCGGAAGTACGATGACGATGCTATGGCGGTGCTCACTCCGACCCAGCGCGCGAAGGTCCAGGCGCGCCGGCAGGCGAGGTTGAAGCAGATTCAGCAGATCCTGGCGGTCCAGAAAACTCTGACGCCCCAACAGAAGGCCAAGGCGCAGGCCATCAATGCGCGAATCGGGGCCAAGGCGCGGAAGATCCAGTCCGACCCCAAGCTGTCCGATGCACAGAAGAGGGCGCAATACATGGCGCTGCAGAAAGAGCAGCAGGCCGCTGAGTTGGCCATCCTCACCAACAAGCAGCGCGCCGCCCTGCCGAAATAACCTCCCAATGGCGAACCTCTTGGGCAGGGCCTTCACGCGGCGTGAGATCGAACAGCGCGTCGGGTGCATGGATCAATTAGCGTTCATCAGGCCCATGGCTCTGACCGATGGGCGAGGGCATGGCGTCCGAGGCTTCCAGGTCTCCACCGGGGGAGGGCTCGAGTTCAACGTTCTCGCGGACAGGTGCCTGGATATCCTGGATTTCCGGCACAACGGGCGCTCATTGTGCTGGCATTCCGGGGTGGGGCCGGTGTCCCCGGCGTACTATGAGGCCGAGGGCGACAACTTCCTTCGGTCGTTCTTCGGGGGGATGCTGACAACGGGCGGGCTGACGAACGCCGGCAGCGCTTGCGAGGACGAAGGCAGAGCCTACCCCTTGCACGGCCGCATCGCCAACACCCCGGCGGAGCGCGTTCGATGGAGCGCCGGCTGGGAAGGCGACGAGTACGTGCTGCGGATCGCCGGCGAGGTCCGCGAGACGCGCGTTTTCGGTCCGCGCCTGGTCCTCAAACGGCAGATCCGGACGGTACTGGGATCGTCATCCGTGACGATTGAGGACACCGTTGAGAACGAGGGGTTCAGCGAAGAGCCGTTCCTGCTCCTCTACCACGTCAACGCCGGGTTCCCCGTGCTGGACGAAGGATCTGAGGTGCGCATCGATTCGCGAGTCACGCCGCTGGGCGAGTTCGCCGCGTCCGGTCTCGATGCGTGGACGCGGGCGATCGCGCCTGTCCATAACATCGCCGAACAGTGCTACGTTCACGACGTTGTGCCGGACGCGGAGGGGATGGCGCAGGCGGAGCTCTGGAACGAGCGGATCGGGCTGGGCTTTCGCGTGCGCTATCGCAAGGCGGAGCTGCCGCACCTGTGGCAGTGGAAAATGATGGCGGAGCGGGACTATGTGATGGGGCTGGAACCCGTGAACTGCGGTCCCGGCGGGCGCGCGGCCGCCCGCGCCGCGAACCAGGTTGGCATCCTGCCCCCGCGCGGTTCCATCACGCATCGCGTCGTGCTGGAAGCGTTCGAGGGCTGAGAGTGCCCGTTGGCCTTGGCTTCAATCCCAGTTCTCGTGACGCGGGCGCCCCGGTACAGGCGCGCAGTGCGAGACGACTGACCGCCATCTGCCATTGATTTCTCACCGTCGGACGGGAATGAGCAGGCCTGAGATCGGCTTTTTTGTCATATTGTCGTGGCCCCACAGCGCAATGACACCCTCGTTCGATATGGCGACCGGCGTGCCCATCGTGTATCTCGCCAGGGTCTTCGGAGCAAGCCTGTCGTTTATCTCGAAGGGGGTCTGATCCCTCCGAGGGTCCGGCCAGATCAGCACCGTGTCTGGGTTCAGCTTTTCCGCCACGAGCATCCCAGTTTCATTCATCTGCATTCCACGGATAACACCACCTGCGAAGAGGCGTGTTTTCGTGCTGAGGATCTTGGTACCAATGTCCGGATCCCAATAGTAGTAAATCGCATTCATGTTGGGAGTGCGCCCTGTCCCTGCCACCGCGCGGCTCGTGCTAAACGACGTCTGATTCCGGCGATTATCTACTATATCGTTCAAGATGGGAATGTGCTCACCCTTCCGGGTGACGATGAACATGCCTGAGACATACCCATCTTCGGCGTAACGCCATAGGCTGTCGCCTCGGTTGTTGATCCGCACGGGTAGATACCTCTGATAGGGAAAGATCGTACGGCTTCCATCTATACCAAATACGCCGGGAATAGGCTGACCATCAGCGGTGTATGCGTATCCGACCATCTGTCCCTTGGTGTTGATGTCGCGAATCGTGGCGCCTTGGAACGTGGCCATTCTCCAGGCGAAACCGGTTCGGTTCGAGATTGAACCGAGTTGGGGAATGGCCAGTGTTGTGCCGGCCGCCCTGCTCGCCCATCGAATGATCCCAGTGTCGGTGACCTGAGCAGGTGAACCGGTGAATTTGCCGACAATTCGACCAGATTTCAGGACGGTACCGTCGCTGGTAGTGATCCACTGTCCATTTGGGCTCATGTGGGTGATCAAGCCGTTGGTACCGGTAAAGGGAATGAAATCATAGCGCGGGAGTGCGCCCCGATCGGCGGCGTGACAGGATACCTGGCAGGCGGCGATGATTGCCAACAGGATGGCTGGGCGTGATAACCATTTCATTGAAGTACTCTCCTCACCGAGTCGTCCCATGTTCAAATGTTGGGTTGCGGGACGCATCACGGACATAGACTGGCAAGCGAACGAGGCCGTTCCATTGACGGTGTTGTCGTGCGGCCGTCCGTGTTACCGCAACCCGTGGAGTTTAGCACTCTCGATTGGCCCCGGAACGGCCTAATCTAAGTGTGCGATTTCACACCCGGGGGTGCGGTATGCGGGGCTTGGGAAAGATGGCGTTGGTGAGCGTGATTCTGCCCGTGGCGGGCGGGATCGCCGCGTTGTCCCCCCGCGTTCACGTTGTCCCGTTCTCCACTTCCCGATTTGTGCTCCGCATCCACAGGGCAGCCACGCCCACCGGTGAGACGTTCGAGAAATACGTCTCAACCGTCCGGCCAAGGGCAGCGTTCAACGGCACATATTACGGCGAAGACGGCCAGCCCCTCGGCATCCTCCGCAGCGAGGGGAAATGGGTGTTCCGGGGCGGGCGCATGCAGACCGTATTCGCCGTGGACCGGAGTGGCCGCCCGCTGCTGCTATCCCGCGACGCCGTCCGCAAGGATCCGTCCCGGTACCCCTTCGCCATCGCGGCCGGCCCTCGACTCCTCAAAGATGGGGCCAACTGCGTTAACCCCGAATCCGAAGGATTCCGCGCGGCCGCGCGCAAGATACGGGCGAGCCGCGTGGCGCTGGGTGTCCGCAGAGATGGGATGGCGTTGGTGATCGTGGATGAGGACGCTGTCACGCTGAACGAATTCGCCGCCGTCTGCCGGAAGGCCGGCGCGGTGGATGCCGTGAACCTCGACGGCGGAGGCGCAACGGCCCTGTACCATCGCGGCAAGACAGTCGTCTCGCCGATGATCCCCATGGCGGACATCGTGACGATCTCGGACAAGTAGGCAGGAGTCAGGACCCAGGGGCGCGTGGGTTGTCATTCTGAACGAAGTGAAGAATCTCAACGTGACGTCGAGATGCTTCGCTTCGCTCAATATGACCATCGGGACTCTCACATCCGTCTCTCGGTAGGTTTGCTCCGGTCGGCGATGCCCCGTCATAGTGAAATCGACAATGCAAACGCAAGCGCACACTCGCCGCGGGAAGGGCCATCGCACGGCCTGGCTGGCGCTTCTCTGTCTCGCCCCGGCGACCACGCTGCTCGCCGTTGTGTTCGTCTACCCCATCCTCTCAACCCTCCTGGACTCCGTTTCGCATGTTTCCGCGCTCGCCGGCCGTACACACATTGGGACCACGGACAATTGGCGGGCGATCTTCGCGGACGCCGTCTTCGTGCGGGGCGTGCTGCCACGGACGATTTTCTGGACGGTTGGCGTAGTGACGCTCACCCTGGCCCTCTCTTTGCCCGCCGCGCTGCTGCTGCACGCTCCGTTCCGGGGCCGGAAATGGGCGCGCACCGCGATGCTGCTGCCTTGGGCCGTACCGCTTCCCATCGCCGCCATCGTGTGGCGTTTCATCCTGGACGGCCAGATCGGGACGCTGAACGCCCTCCTTGCCAAAGCAGGAATTCAAGGCCCGGTATGGCTGGCCCAGGCGGGAACGGCGTTTCCCATGGTGGTCTGGGTCGGAGTGTGGGCGAGCATACCGTTCACGGTGGTGACGCTTCTCGCGGGGCTGCAGGGTATCGGCTCCGATGTGATTGAGGCGGGCGCGTTGGACGGCGCTGTCGGCTGGAGCCGGTTCCGGTTCATTACCCTGCCGTTGCTGCGCCCGGTATTGAACGTGGCGGTGGTCCTGAATACGGTTTACGTGTTCAACTCGTTCCCGATCATCTGGGTGCTGACCCAGGGCGGTCCGGCGGGGAGCACGGATACGCTGATCACATACCTCTACAAGACGGCATTCCGGTTCAGCAGGCCGGGGCCGGCGCAGGCGATGGGAGTCGTCTCGTTCTGTGTTCTGCTGGTTTTCAGTCTGGTCTATTTGCGGGTGACGGAAGGAAATCGTGAGACATGAGTGGTGCTAACCGATTTGCGTGGATTGTAACGGCGGTCGCCGGGCTTTGCCTGATTGGCAATCCGGCCCTGGCGGCAAAGCAGATCATGCTGACCCTGCAGACAGCGCATATCCGCGCTTCGGTCCGCGTTAAGCCGGGCGTATACACGCTGGCCGATGCGGGCAAGGGCGCCGTGCAGATCGAGGCCGACGGCGTGACGGTCGATTTCCAGGGCGCAACGCTTCAGTCTCCCGCCACCCCCGGAGGGCGGCAGGAGATGTACGAGGGCGTCGGGATATCGGTGAACGGGCACAGGAACGTGACGATCCGTAACGCGGTGGTCCACGGCTACCAGTACAACGTCAAGGCGCTGAAATGCTCGGGCCTGAAGCTGCTGGACTGCGCGCTCGGGTGGTCGCGGTCGCAGAAGGTGATGGACGGCGGAAGCGTGAACTACATCTGGCTCGTCATCCGCGATCTGAACGCGTGGAAGAGCTACGGCGCGGGCGCCTGGCTGGAGGACTGCACCGGCTCGACCGTGGAGGGGATGCGGGCCAATCAGTGCCAGAACGGCCTGATGCTCGTCAACTCGAACCGCAATCGCGTCATCGGGTGCGACTTCTCCTATGAATCCGGCTGGGGGCTGGCGATGTGGAACTCCAGCGACAACCTCATCTGCTGGAACCAGGCGGACTTTGTGAACCGGCCGTGGGGCGGCGGCTGGGGAGGCGACTCCTCCGGCTTTGTTCTATGCTCCGGCAGCAACCGGAACGTGATCGCGTACAACTCCTTCACGCACGGCGGCGACGGCTACTTCCTGGCGACCCGGGACGGCGGGTTCAACGCACAGGGCAAATGGTTCACCCAGGGATCGTGCGACAACAACGTGGTGGCGTATAATGACGGCTCGTGGTCGCCCCACAACGCGTTTGAGAGCACGCTCGCTTCCGGCAACAAATATTACCATAACTGGGCAAACGAGTCGGACTACGGCTTCTGGCTGGGTTATTCGGTAAACAACGTTATTCGCGACAACCAGATCGTGGGAAGCCGTAACGACGGCATCGCGACCGAGCACGGCGCGGACAACTGGTACGTGAACAACGTCATCGAGCGGACCGGCGGCGCGGCGATCCACCTGTGGGGCGGCGGCGGCGAGCGCTACGCGCAAACGCCTTCCACGCGGAACCACATCATCGGCAACACGATCACGAAGGCGAGGAGCGCGTTCGACCTGACAAATTCACCGGGCAACTCCGCGTCAGGGAACGTCGTTCGCACGGCGCCGATTCCGGCAGGGTTCAAGCTCCCCTCGGGACCGAACGCGCCGGCCGACTACCGGATCGCACGGATGCTGGAGATAATGGCTGTGAAGCCAAAGGGATTCGCACTGTACCGGGACACAAATGGCCCAAAGGGCTGGGATTGGCTGGCGGCGACGGAGTACGGGATGCGGGACTACCGCGGAATGGCCGTTCCGTGGATGATGCAGGATGCAAAGACGCTGCGTCTTCTCGTCAGCCCGAAACTGGTCAAGAAGATCGCATTGCCGGACTGGATGACTATGAAGCCGGGGATGGCGCCGAACGAGCGGTTCGCCACCATCAAGGTGGGAGTGCGCGCGACCGGCGAGTACCGTCCGTTCAAGATCCAGGTCACCGGAAAGCGCGGCGAGCGGCAGACGATACAGGGGAAACTGCTGGACGCGGACTGGCAGGTCAAATGGTTCAAGTGGTTCCGGAACGACCCGGACGCCTACACGGATACCGCTGCGTGGGAAGCGCTGTTCGCCGGGAAGCCTCTCAAGGAAGAAGTCCTGCCGGCATTGCCCAACATCCCAGGCTACGGCTCACCCGGCCCCGGACTCCCGTCCGCGTACTTTGCACTCGTGGCGACCACGCATATAAAGTTCGAGGCCGGGAAGTACCGGTTCGACACGTTGTCCGACGACGGCATCCGCGTGCTGGTTGATGGCAAGCCGGTGGTGGACAACTGGACGCACCACGGCGGGATGAATGACTCGGGCACCGTCGCGCTTTCTGCGGGAGTACATTCGATTGAGGTGAGATACTGCCAGGAAAACGGAGCGTCGGCGCTGAGCGTGAATTGGCGGCGCAGCGACGGGTCGTAAGGGACTGGCAGGGATGGCCAGCGGAATTTGCCATTGAGCATCGGCCAATTCACATTTGACATTGTGCGAGTGGGGGCAGGCCTGAGTGATGGTACGGAGGATTACCAATGACGCCGAATGATCTTTCCGAAAGGCTTATGGGTTTCGCAGCGGACGTTGGGCTTCTTTGTGAGAAGATTCCGGACACGCGACTAGGCCGGCATATCGCCGGCCAGATCGTACGAAGTGCGACCTCGCCGGCGCCCAACTATGAGGAAGCTCGGGCTGCCGAGAGTCGAGGCGACTTCATTCACAAGATGAGCATCTCTCTGAAGGAGCTCAGGGAGTCCCGTTGTTGGTTGAGAATGCTTGACCGGGCCCAACTCGTGCCTCTGGAACTCCTCCGTCCCTCGCTCGACGAGTGCGATCAGCTCTGCAATATTCTCGGCCAATCGATCAACACCGCCCGCGAAAATGACAGGCGTCGAGAGAAGGGGGCTGCTCCCGCCAATGTCAAATGTCAAATGGATGATGACTGATGGCAAATGCCCGTCTCATCCGCCCTCTCGCTCTCGCCGCCTACCTCGCCCTCGCTCTGGCTCCTTTCCTCGTCATGCTTCTCACCGCCTTGAAGCCGGACGGCGAGGTTGCCACTCATCCTCTCCTTCCAAACCACTGGATGTGGAGCAACCTCATTTCTGCGTGGAACGGACCGCTGTCCGGATACTTCCGCAACAGCCTGATTCTGGCGACGGAAAGCACGCTGCTGAACCTCTCTCTCGCCTTGCCGGCGGCCTATGCGTTGGCGCGCCTTCCGGTGCCCGGCGCGCGGCTGTGGCGGCACGCGCTGCTGGCGACCCAGATGTTCTCGCCCATCGTGGTCGTGGTCTCGCTCTACCGCCTGGCGGCGACCGTGGGGCTGACGGACAAGCTGGGCGCGCTGGTCCTGGTCAACGCGGCCTATTCGCTGGCGTTCGCGGTCTGGCTGCTAACCGCGTATCTGGCGGCTGTCCCCGAGGAGATGGAAGAGGCCGCGAGGATCGACGGGTGTTCCCGCATGGGCGCGTTCTGGCGCGTGATTCTGCCCGTGGCGGGACCCGGAGTGGTGACGACGGTCGTGTTCGTCTTCATCGCCGCCTGGAACGAGTTCGTGGTGGCGTTCACGTTCCTCTCCTCACCCCAGAACAAGCCGCTGACGGTCGGTATCTACGATTTCGCCAGCGCCTACGCCCCACAGTGGCCGCTGCTGATGGCGGCCTCGCTCTGGGCCATCCTCCCGGTAGTGCTGCTGTTCGCGGCCATCGAAGGTCGGTTGGCGGAGGGCCTGACGGCCGGCGCGGTGAAGTGATGCCTGGGAATTGAGGGCAGAGGGGAAAGAGCCGCGGGTTCAGCCACTCTCCTGTAACTTGCCCGGGCATCTTCGTGTTTCCCGCTCGGAACACCTCACTGAAAGGAGACACGAAAAATGCCGTCAACAGAAGATCTGATTGCCGCGATTCACCTGGGGGACACCGAGACCGTGGAGTCTCTGCTGCTCATTGATCCGACTCTCGCCGAGTCGCGGAACGGGCTGTCGCCCATCCTGGCGGCCTTGTACGACCGGCAGGATGACATCCTCGAGATGCTTCTGAATGAACTGCCGCTGCTCACCGTATCCGAGGCGGCCGCGCTGGGGCAGGTCGACGCGCTGAAGGCGCTGCTGCAGGGGCACGCCGCCGACGCAAACCTCCTCTCCGGTGACGGATGGACGCCGCTACACCTGGCGTGCTTCTTCAATGAACCTCTTGTCGTAGAAGTGCTCCTCGAGATGGGCGCGGACACCGAAATCGTATCCGCCAACCCCACCGCCGTCACGCCGCTTCAGAGTGCGCTGGCTGCGGGGGCGGAAGGGATCGCGCGGAACCTCATCGAACACGGCGCGAATATCCACCTTTCCGGCTGGTCGCCCCTGCACTACGCGGCCGCCAACAACCTGCCGGATACCGCGGAATATCTCATTGCCCGAGGGGCGGACATCAACGCCCTCAATCCGGACAACGAAACCCCGCTCGCGCTGGCTCAGCGTTCCGGCAACTTGGAAACGGCCGCAATTCTTTCCATGCACGGCGCGCGGGCGTGATCATTCGCGTTCCGTCAACTGTCCTGTTAACCTCGTCGACCCGTTCGCCGACATGGGATTCAAAGCCCTCCGGGCGCCCAACAAATAAGCGGGGAGACATAATAAGCACAGTATAAGGACAGAAAGTTTGACCGGTGGGCTCATGGTGATATTATCATGGTGGTAGACGCTGTCCGGAATCTCGCGGCCAACCGCGAACAACCTGTAGACCGAGATGGAACGACCAACGTCACCAGAGCCACCGTCGGGCGATGCTTATGCGCCCCTCTCCTTCAGCCTGAATCAGGCTGCAGCGCTCTGTGGCGTGTCTGCCCACGAACTCTGGGAGTGGACAACGTGCGGCTATGTGCGCACGACCGGGATGGCCGAAGGCGGACGGTATGACCGCGAGTCCCTTCGACAGATCCTGGCGTTGCGGGAGGCGGTCCGCTCCGAGCATAACCCTGCTCCGCCATCCGAATCCGGCGCCGATGACCGGAACGGCTTTGACGGGGATTCGACCAGGGCATGCGAATTCTCCCTTCCAGTCTCAGCTATGGACGACACGCATCTAACGATTCAAACAGATCTTTACTTCGCTCTGAACGCGGGCGCGGCAGCCGGCGCGGAGGATCTGGCCGACCATTTTGAAGTGGATATGGAGCAAATGAGCTGTGTTCTGGACCGGATGGTTCAGAGCCGTCAACTGGTGCGGATTCGCCAGGGCTCCGTGATCGTCTTCCGCTCCGCCCGCACTCAACTTCACGGTCCCAGCGTTCGGGAACAACGCATCCACGCGACGCGCCGGCCCCGCGTGCCCACCCGTCCCGTCTGAGCCCCCACCCGGGGATTCAGGGTTCGGGATTCCACCGTGCCACCCCCTTCGCTGCGTCCGCCTCCCTCCGTCGCCAAATTGCGCCGGAACGCGAGGGGGCGTTCAGTCGTTCTAATGTAGTGGATGCTATTCGCGATCTCGATAGCGAAGGCTCACGGTCCCAGTGCACCCGCCCCAACGGGTAGAAAGGATTCCAACCTATGCGACAGATTACAGCACTTGTTGTGCTTCTAGGAATGACCGCCGGCGCGTTCGCCGCCCCGAAGATGCCCGCCAAGGGCACCAAGATGACGGCGGCCCAGTGCTCGGCGGCTTGCACGCAGCACATGAAGGCCAAGGGCATGAAGGGTTCATGCTCAATCGCGGCCTGCAAGAGCGGCGCCTGCCCGATGATGGGCAAGATGGGCAAGACCGCGCCGAAGGCGCACCCCAAGGCCAAGAAGTAACAACGGCTTCGGAAATACAGATTCAACGGGGAGGCAGCCATCACCGGCAGCCTTCCCGTTGTCCTGTGTGGACCGGGATTGAGGGTTTGTAGTTCGGGGCGGGGGAGAGACGGCCGGATGTCGAAGATAGGCCCTGGGGGCAAATACGAAGAAGGCCGCCTGTCATGGCGGCTACGGTCTTCGCCCGGTCGTGTGCCTGGTCCCTGGCTCCTGACACACGACCGGGGAAGTCATCCCACGCGGCAATAACCGCTATGAGAGCGGCGGTTGATCTTAGGCGCTCTTTGCGTGCCGGCTCAGCCAACATCCCACTGGGCCTGGTCTATTGATGGATCCGGCACAAGCGCTTCGATTTCCCGTCGGGAGTGCCTTTCGGCGCCCAAACTGAAGAATGGCAAGAACCGCGCCACAAGCGGACGGACGGTAAAAAAGATTGCATCCGTGCTGAACCATTGGACCCATGGCGGGTTAGTTCCGATAGATGATGCCGCTTCCACCGCTGGTTGTATGCCGGTTGGGTCAAAAAACGTCAGTTGGCGCCGGGATTTGACACGGCGAGCCATGCGTGGTAGACTGGCATTGGGACTGTAAGGTCCAGGATTTTTATGTTTGCACGGTGCGTGCGTTCGGCGAAGTGATCGCCGTACTTCTGTCATACACCTGGTCATAGGCTGTGTTGGGCGCTGAGATGGGCTGCAAACCCGTCCCGCCCGCGACAGACTGAGGAGTCTGCCCTAACCGGCCAACTGAAACTTGACATACCTCGCCGTTGGGGAAAACCAGCGCAGCGAGATAGATAGCGTCCCGATCGGGACGCACTCGGGCCTTTCGGCCCGCAAGCCAGGAGTTCCAGAAACCGGAACGCGCGCCCCGCGCCTGAAAGAGGCAAAGGGTTGCAGAAAGAAATTTTCGTAAACGTCGACCTGCGCGAGACTCGCGTGGCGGTCGTCGAAAGCGGACAACTGGTTGAACTCCACATCGAGCGCGAAGAGCGCGTGGTGGGGAGCATTTACAAAGCGAAGGTCAGCAACGTGCTGCCAGGCATGGACGCCGCCTTCGTTGACATCGGTCTCGAGAAAAACGCGTTCCTTTACGTGGGCGATATTCTCGCAGACGAAGCACTTCCCCCCGTAACCACCGAGGAAAAGTCCAAGGCCCGCTCTTCGCGCCGCCGGACGGATCCGAACGCCAAGATTCGCGATCTGGTCAAAACCGGCCAGGAAATCCTGGTGCAGGTCGTCAAGGCCCCCCGCGGAACAAAGGGCGCCCGCGTTTCCACCCGCGTGTCCATCGCGGGGCGCTACCTCGTATTCATGCCGGATGCCGGCAATATCGGCATCTCCCGCAAAATCGAGGAAGGCAAGGAGCGCGACCGGCTCAAACGGATCGGCGAGAAAATCCGCACGGAAGGCGGGATCATTATCCGCACCGAAGCGGAAGGTCGCTCTGAGGCCGACCTGCAGGACGATTACGATTACCTCCTGCGGACCTGGAAGCAGATTCTGGAGCGCGCCCGCACCGCCCCTCCCGCCAGCATCATCCATCAGGAACTGGGCCTTCTCTTCCGCGTGATCCGCGATATGCTCAGCTCCGACGTGTATGCGGTGGTCATCGACGATAAGACCGACTACCAGAAAGCCCTGGAACTGGCGCAGGCGATGTCTCCCCGCCTCGCGGAAAAGGTCCAGCACTACGAGGAGAAGGTCCCCATTTTCGATGCGTTCGGCATTGAGAAAGAAGTCGACCGCCTCCTGAAGCCCAAGATCTGGATGAAGTCGGGCGGATACCTGCTGATCGACGAAACGGAGGCGCTCACATCCATCGACGTCAATACCGGCAAATTCGTCGGCAGCACAAGCCTGAATGAGACCATCCTGCGGACCAACCTCGAGGCGGTGACCGAGATCGTCCGGCAGCTCAGGTTCCGGGACCTCGGCGGCATGATCGTGCTCGACTTCATCGACATGTCCAGCGCCTCCGACCGCCAACTGGTGATGCGCGCCATGGATACCGCCCTCAAGGACGACCGGACGCGGACGAAGGTCGCCAGCATTTCGCCGCTGGGCCTCATCGAAATGACGCGCAAGCGAACCGGGGAGAACCTCACAGAATTCCTGCGCGATAAGTGCCCCTATTGCGAGGGCCGCGCAACGATTCAGGACACCGTAACGACCGCCGTGGGCATCGACCGGCAGGTGCGGGATCGCTCCGCCAAGGACAATTCCTTCGCCTACCTGGTGGCGATGCACCCGGATGTGGCGGTGGTTTTCGTCGGTGAACACGGCAGCGCGGTGGATAAGCTGGAAAAGGAGATGGGGAAGGCTATCTATGTGCGGCCTGACCCAACGGCGCACCGCGAGAAGTTCGCCATCGCACCGGCGGACATACCCTCCATGGACCGGCTGATGAAGGGCCTGAAGCCTGGCAAGACGCTGGACCTGGCCATCGAAATGCACGGGACCGGCGACGACGCGCGGCCAATCGCCTGGTATAACGGCGTCCTCGTGGATGTGCCGAACGGCGCCGCCCACGTCGGGCAGACTCACGCGGTGAAACTCACCCACGTATCCCGCTCCTACATGGTCGGTGACCTTGTGGGTGTGCCGCCTATCGCGAACCTGCAACTTGCGCCGGAACCCGATATCGAGGAGATTTACACCAAGGCGGCGATCAAGGAAGAGCGCGATCTAGTGCCCTCAACCGCTCTGGAGCGCGAGTTCTCCGCCGAGAGCAGGGGCCGTGACCGCTACCGCCGTCACGAAAAGCCGCGCGATGCCGAAAAGCCGGAAGAAGTGGTGGCTGCGCCTGTGGTCCCCGTTGAGGCCGCACCGGTGGCCGAAGCGCCTGAGACGCAGGCGAAACCGGAACGCGATGGAGGGCGCCGTCGCCGTCGCCGCCGTGGCCGCCGGGACGACACGGAAATGAGCCCGGAGACCCGGGTCACGGTGGCGCCGTCCAGCGAAGCCATCCACAGCCTCGGGATCACCGTTCTTGAGCCGTTCCCGCGGGTATCTATCCCGGTTTTGATGGCCCAGGATGGGGCCACGGAACACACGCTCACCGTTACGGAATCGGCTCCTCGCCCGCGGAGGCGCTGGCAGTGGCGCAAACGCCGCAAAGGCGGCGAGTAGCGCTTCTGACGCGGCGCCGGAGCGCGTCGTTTGACGGGCCGCTTTCAGGTGGTTTATAATAGAGGGCGCTTTGTGCCCCAATTTTCGGCGTGCCGACGAGCCGCCGGTGGAAGAGAGAACAGCGATCATGTACGCAGTGGTCAAGACCGGCGGCAAGCAGTATTCTGTCAAAGTCGGAGACACATTGAAGGTTGAGAAACTCGACGGCGGAGTGGGTGATACGTTAACACTCGGCGAGGTCCTCTATGTGGGTGGTGATTCGCCGAAGACCGGTTCGCCGGTTGTGGATGGCGCCAGCGTGAAGGCCGAAGTCGTCGCGCACGGTAAGGGCGAACACATCCGCGGTTTCGTGTACAAGGCGAAGAAGCGGTTCAGCCGCACCTTCGGGCATCGCCAGATGTACACACAGATAAAGATTACGGATATTACAGCGTAGCGACGAGTCTCTCTTCTTCCGCGGTCCGGGTTCCGAGTTACGGGACCCGAAACCCGGAACAAGGAACTCGGAACCAGGAACTCGGAACGAGGAACAGATATGGCACACAAAAAGGGCGTAGGCTCATCGCGGAACCTTCGCGACAGCAACCCGCAGATGCTGGGTGTTAAATTGTACGGCGGCCAGTTGGCCAAAGCCGGCTCGATCATCGTCCGCCAGCGCGGCACCAAATTCGCGCCCGGCACCGGTGTGGGCAAGGGCAAGGACGATACGTTGTTCGCTCTCAAGGCGGGCTACGTGACCTTTTATGGCCATCAGAAGGGCCGCCGCAAGGTGAGCATCTCCGATGTGAACCCGAACACGCCTCGCCAGGAAGAGCCGGCCGTCGAAGCCGCCGCCTGAGCGTACTGAAATAGCGGAATGCGGGGGCACGGCTTGCCGTGCCCCCTTCATTTGGGGGATGGGGTTTGGGGGTTGGGGTTAGGGTTCGGACCCGAAATCCTCCCCGAGACCCTTCGTAACATGGTCTTTCTGGACGAAGTCAATATACACGTGAAATCGGGCCGCGGCGGAGACGGCTCCGCGTCGTTTCGGCGCGAGAAATACGTGCCGCGCGGCGGGCCCGATGGCGGCGACGGCGGCCGAGGCGGAAGCGTCATCCTCGAAGCGGATGAGAGCATCAACACGCTGGTTGAATTCCGCTCCCGCCGCTCGTACAAGGCGCCCTCGGGAACGCAGGGCCTTGGCGTCCAGAAGTCCGGCAAAAACGGCGGGGATGTTGTACTCAAGGTGCCGGTCGGAACCCTCGTTTTCGAAGAGGGGCACGATGCGCCTATTTTCGATCTCGTTCTCCACGGGCAGCGCGCCGTCGTGGCGAAAGGTGGCCGCGGCGGACGGGGCAACATGCATTTCACCAGTCCCACCCGTCAGGCGCCGGCGTTCGCGGAGATGGGTGAGCCGGGCGAAGAGCGTGGCCTGCGCCTCGAATTGAAGCTGCTGGCAGACGTTGGCCTGCTGGGCTTTCCCAACGTGGGCAAGTCCACGTTGATCAGCCAGATCTCGGCGGCGCGGCCCAAAATCGGCGATTACCCGTTCACAACGCTGATCCCAAACCTGGGCGTGGTGAAGGTAGAGGAAGACAGTTTCGTTGTGGCGGATATCCCGGGCATCATCGAGGGCGCCAGCGAAGGGGCGGGACTGGGACATCAGTTCCTTCGACACGTGGAACGCACACGCCTGCTGGTCCACATCCTGGACGTCAGCGGAGGCACCGGCCGGGATCCCGCCGTCGATTACGTTTCTTTGAACAACGAACTGGCCGCCTACAGCGAACGCCTCGCTGGGCTTCCCCAGATCGTGGTTCTCAATAAAATGGACGTCACCGGCGCCAGGGAGATTGCGGACGCGGTCCGCCCGACGCTCCCCGAGGATGCCGTTGTGTTCGAGATGTCCGCGGCCACCGGGAAGGGAGTGCGCGATGTGGTGTACCACCTTGCGCAGCGCCTCCGCGAGATTCCCAAGCCGCTGGTCTCGCCGGACGCTGTAGACACGGTGCTGATCTCCGCACCGGAACGCGAAACGTGGGAAGTCATCCGCGAGGACGACGGCACGTGGGTGGTGAGCGGCACGCCGGTGGAGAAACTGGTGGCCATGACGGACCTGGGCCGTGAGGAAGCCGTTCGGAAACTGCACCGCCAATTGAAATCGCGCGGCGTGCTGGACAAACTGGCCGAGATGGGCGCGGAAGACGGAGACAGCGTTCGGATCGGCGACGTCGAGTTCGACTACGTGAATTAGGGTTCCTAGTTCCTAGTTCCGAGTTCCGAGCTCGAAACCAGGAACTAGGAACCCGGAACTCGGAACCCGAAACCCGAAACCCGGAACTCGGAACTCGCACCATAATGACGCTATGAGACTGGGTGTTTTTGGCGGCACATTCGATCCGATACACTACGGCCATCTCCGCATCGCGGAGGCGGCGCGGGAGGCGCTCAGCCTTGACAGCGTGATGTTCGTTCCGGTGGGAGTTCCGGTACACAGGCAGGTTGCCCCGCACGGCTCGGCCGAAGCGCGCTACCAGATGTGTCGCCTCGCCACCGAGGACAATCCGGCCTTTGAAGTGAGTCGAATCGAAACGGATGCGCAGTCGCCTTGCTTTACCGTGGACACGCTTGCCCGGTTGCGCATGGAACGCCCGGACGCGGAAATACGTCTCATCATCGGCGCCGATGAAGCCGCCATCTACCCAACTTGGCGCGAGCCGCGCACCATCGTGAAGCAGGCCCGACTGGCCGTTGCGATGAGGCCGGGCATCGATGCCGCGGAATTGCAGGCCGCGCTGCCGCGCTGGGTCATCGATGCGATGGACGTTCTGCCGCCGATCTTTATAGGTATCAGTTCCACCGACATCCGGGCCCGTCTGACAGCCGGAAAATCGGTGCGTTATCTCCTGCCTGCCCCAGTGGAAATGTACATTGAGAAGAACCGACTCTACCGCCCTTAAGACGCGGCGCCGTGGCCGCGTGCCGATGTGGATCAAGTACCCTTTGCTGGGTGCGCTGCTTGCGCTCCTCTGGCTCGGGGGCGCGCCCGCGTTGCGGGTGCTCACACACGGGAGGCTATTCGGATTTCAGGTCACGCGTCCGCCTCTGGGTGGAAGAACAGAGTTCAACGTGCTGATTCTGGGCCTGGATCAGCCGGACAAGCTGAACCCGAAACTGGGCCGTCGAACGGATTCCATGCTTCTCGCGCACGTTGATCTGCCCACCAGGATGGTTACTGGCTTCAGCATCCCCCGCGACACGCGGGTTCGGTTCCCGGAAGCCAAGCGCTGGATCAAGGTAAACGCGGCCTATTCGGAAGGTGGATATCAGGCATCGATGGACATCGTCCGGGCCATCACGGGGGTTCGGCCGGACTACTACGTGGTGGTCGATACGTCATCCACAAGGAATCTGGTTGACCTGGTTGGCGGCGTGGACGTCACGGTGGATCACAAGATGGACTACGACGACAATTGGCAGGATCTGCACATCCACCTCGATCCAGGAGAGCAGCGCCTGGACGGGGCGCACGCGATCCAATTCCTGCGGTTCCGGCATGACCGCACAGGCGACATCGCGAGAATGCACCGGCAGCAGCAATTCGTTTCCGCGCTGGCGAAGCAGATCTCCGCTCCGGGGAACCTGCCCAAGCTGCCGTGGATTGCGAAGGAGTTGCGCAAGCAGGTTCAGACGGATATGGAAGACACCGACCTGCTGTTTCTGGCGAGGGAGCTTCGCGGAGTGCAGTCGTCGCACCTGATGTTTGATACACTGGAAGGTGAAAGCCGGACGATCGGCGGGGCGGATTATTTCCTGCCGTACGGCTATAAGATGAAGCAGACGATTTTGAAGTCATTTCCCGGCACCCTTGTGCCGGACGATAATACGGTTGATATCGTGGACGGATCGTGAACGCCGCAGGCCGAACGAGGGATCGGCGCGGGCAAGAGAACAGGAAAATATGACCAAATCGGAACAGACCGAGCGGAAAGTGGCCGTGATGAAGGCCGCAATGGAAGACAGGAAGGCCCTCGACGTGGTGGTGGTTGACTTGCGGGGGAAGACGCTGATGGCGGATTACTTCGTTATTTGCACAGCCACCTCGCGTCCACAGATCAACGCCGTGATCGACAGCGTGCGCGAGAAATTCCGCGAATCCGACCTCCGCAAACCCGGAGTTGAAGGCCAGGACCAGTCCAAGTGGGTGCTTCTGGACTCGGGGGACGTGGTAGGGCACGTATTTGCGCCGGACGAGCGCGCGTTCTACAACCTTGAAGCCTTCTGGCAGAACGCGAAGCTGCTCGGCACATGAGATCGACATCGGACACACGGCGCCCGGCGCGATTTGCCCCCGTTCTGATCGCCCTTTCGCTGATTGCGGGTGCCTGCGGAGCGGCGGCCGCCGCCAATACGGACGTGGTCAGCGTGGCCGCGCTGCCGTACGGTGGCGGCACATACCGCGTTTCGGTCCTGTTTCCAACACTGCTGCGGGACGGGAGCGGCAAAGCGGCCGTCGAGGACCTGTGGCGACGCTCCGGATGGGAACCGGGGGCGGTCAAATGGATTCAGATTCCGGCGGTGAAACTGTTTCCGGCCGAAACCTCCGTCGAATTCAGCGTGAACACGCTGTACCCGCGCGGCGAGTTCCCGATCGAAGCGTTGGCGATGGCGTTCAAGCAATGGGGCGGCGTGTACGTTACCGTTGCGCACGACGGCCGGTTCCGCTACACCGGGGAGCCGCACTATGAGAACGCCGATGCCACGATGGACGTCTCGTCCCATTCGAACGCGTTGAACGTCTTCGTGCGCATCAAGAATCCCGGGATCCAGAGCCTGAAGTTTGCCACTATGAGCGCTCCGCCAACGCCGGCTGCCCCCGGTACGGCGCCCGCCCGGCGGCCGGCGCGGCGCGTTCCGGCCTGGATCGTTATGCTCATCGCCCTGCCGCTGGCGGGCCTCTCCGGCGTGTTCGTCTATCTCTATCTGGACGCGAAGCGGAACAAAGCCTAGCGCGGCAACCAATGGACGAGTCAATGAATCAACATTCGAAGCGCTTCATTGCACCCGTTGACTCATTCACCCATTGACTCGGTGGATCACAATCGGTTGCATCACGCGTCCGGCGTGCCCTGCAATCCGCGCAGGTGGCGGTAAATGACGACATCGCCGGCAATCGCCATTGGCGCAGTGAGAATGATGCCGAAGCAACAGAGAACCACCCCGCTCAGGCCAATCAGCATCAGGAGCACGCGCGTTGCCAGCAAAGCGGCATAGTGCCCGCGCGTCGCTTCGAGGCTCGCATTGACGGCCTCCACAACCCCACAGCCCCGGTCGATGACTTCCATCATCACGAGGCTGACCGGAATCATGATGAGTGCGATCAAGAGTACGACCACCGCAAGCCTCGGCCATTCCATCGCCCACCAGCCGGACATCGCCGTGTAGCTCGGTTCACCGCTGTGCGTTGTTGGTGGAAGTGGTACTGAGGCATAGACCATAATCCACGGAATCCCAACCAGCAGAGTCGCGGTCATCAGCGGGCCGGCGTGACGAAAGCCCTGAAACATATGGCGAAACTGGGCGGCGCGTCCGCTCGCGGCCCTCGCGCAAACGTACCATGGTCCTGTCGCCAAAGGAGCCAGGAGAATGGTGGCGAACCCATCGACCAATAGAGTGGGGCGGCTCAGCGATCCCCAGCCAAGGTGTCCCACAACTTGGCCGACTATGTACTGCGCCAGGTTGGCTAACAACATGGTCACAATCAGCAAGCCTGAGTTGGCGCTGTACACTCTCCAGGCCTCGGAAACGATGTCGAAGGGCTTGATGCGGCCCGTGGGCCGGATGATGTCCGCGTGGGCGAATTGCGCATTATGAGGTGCAAGGGGAACAAGCGTAGCCGATGCGTCCGGACCGTTTGGCGAAATAACCTTGGCGCCGCAGAATCGGCAGGATCCTTCGACGTTGTACGCATCTTCGGTAGCTTCCAGATCTCGACCACACGCCGGACAGCGAAAGACAATGGACATAGGGCACCTCGGCAATGGAATTGGCTCGGTCGTTACTGATACCCTATGTTGTTTGCGGCAGGTGCGGCAAACAGGCTCAGTCCGGCGTGCCCTGCAGCCCGCGCAGGTGGCGGTAGACGAGCACCTGGCCAAGCGGGATGAACCCCATCGTGAAGAGTGCCCCGATACAGCACGCAAACAGCCCGGCGAGATAGCAGAGTGTCAGCAGCAGCCCGGTAACCAGGATCATCAGCCGATGGCCTTTGGTGAACTCCCAGCTTGCCTTCAGCGCGCTGATCCCATCAACACCGCGGTCGATGACCTCCATCTGACCGGCCATGAGAGTAACGATCATGAAGATCATGACGAGCCAGTACGCAATCATGAACGGCGTGTATAGTCTTGGAGCGCGCGTCGCCGCCGCGGACTGCGCTATCTGCAGTGCGTACAGCGGCAGGTTGTAGACCACCGCAAATTGCACCAGCGGACCATAGTGCCGCAACCCGGCGAAGATCGCACCCATGCTGTCATCGCCGCGGGCGATGATCCGATCGACCAGGTACAACGGGCCGGCCAGCAAAGGCGCGAAGAGGATGCTGAGCACCATGATTCCGAGGGTCGTCGAGACCGGCATAACCGTCGGCGTTCCGGGGGCCGGCGGATGCCGCATAGTCTCGCGAAAGAACGGCACGAACCACGGCGCCATGGCGGCAACCGTGATCAGGCCGACGATCAGGTATGCCGCAAGGATGATCGCCCAGTGGACCTTGAGGAGCGCCCAGGCTTCCGACAGAATGCCGCCGGGATCTATCTCTCCCGTGGGCTGGCTGACATCGCCCGGCGCGGCTTGCATGCTCGCGGGCCCGGCGGCGACTAGCGTGGCCGGCCCGTCCGGCTCGCTGGGGGATACAATCTGGGCGCCGCAGAAGCGGCAGGAACCGGCGACGCCGAATGCGGCGTCGGGAGCCTCGAGATCCCGGCCGCAGGCCGGACAGCGAAATACAATCGGCATGGGTTACCTCGTTATGAGTATGAGAGCGGATGCTGCACCAACGGTAGACTGTTTGCGCGGCAATTGAAAAGTGAAACGAGAACGGATGGATGATACGGCCGCCGCCGCGCGCCCGGCCGTTGGCACTCCCGCCTCCAGATTGACAAGGGGGGCCATCCGTGGTACCATTTGCGTAAGGAATGGCGTTGGGTTCGAAGGCCTCAACACCCGGTAAAATCGGCATGGAACTGGATATTCGCAAACAACTCGTGCTTGAGGCAATCGTCAACGAGTACGTCCGCACGGCTGAGCCTGTCGGCTCCGAGAGGCTGGCCGAATCAACCGCGTTTTCAGCGAAATCCGCCACCATCCGTAATGAGATGGCCGTCCTCTCCAGCCTCGGTTACCTTCTCCAGCCGCACACATCGGCCGGACGCATCCCGTCGGACAAAGGTTACCGGTTCTATGTGGACCGCCTGATGCAGCCGGACCCCGCCCCGCGCCCACCGCGGGCGCGGTTCGACTCGGAACTGGACGAGGTGCTGCGCCAGACCTGTCGCATCCTGGCCGGCCTCACCCGCTGTGCCGCGGTGGCGGCGCCTCCGCAGCGGGAAAGCGTCACCGTTCAGCAGGTTCACACCACGCCGGTAACGATGACCCGGGTGCTGGTGGTCGTGATTTTCAGCAGTGGGGACGTGCAGCACCGAATCGCGGAGGTGGGGCAAAGCATCCCGGCCGCCAAACTCTCGCGCCTGGAGCGGATCCTGAACGAGGAGTTGTCCGGCCTCACGCTCCCGCAAGCGCGATCCGCCAAGCCGCTATTGCCCGAGGATCTTGCGGGCATCGCCGTTCCCGCCGCGCGAATGATGGACGCCATCGGGCAGATGGTCGCGCGGGACGAGGACGACACCGCGTTTGTGGAAGGCACCACCCAGGTGCTCCGGCAGCCCGAATTCCAGCACGATGACAGGCGGGAACGCCTGTTGAGCGCCCTGGAAGATCGCCGAGCCCTCCTCGAAAGCCTCCGGGCGATGGACGAAGGCGTGGACGTGGTCATCGGCAGCGAGAACCCGCTGCCCGGCCTGCAGGAACTCAGTTTCGTGTCCACCCGGTATTACGTGGGGATGAGCATGTCCGGAGTGATCGGCGTTTTCGGCCCCACCCGCATGGCGTATTCGCACACGGTGCCCGCGGTGCGGTCGATCGCGCGGGTCCTCAGCGGCGTTCTCACACGCATGAGCCTGGAATAAGCACCCCAATACCTTCAATGACGGCGGAAGGCCGGCGGCGCTCTCGGCGACCGACCGGCCTTCAACCTTGCGATGGACCTCGTGAGGTCTACACCGCGCGCGACCTCAGGAATGCCTCGTTGATCACTTCACGGATCCCGGGCTTTCCTCGAATCACCTGATGGAGAATGTCCATCTCCTTGCGCAGATCTTCCGCTCCACCGCGGAGCTCACGAACCTCCCCGGACAGGTAGACAATACCGTGACAAACGCGAACTTCAAGGCGCGATGAATCTATCGCGCGCTTCACGATTTCGTGCCGGATGGCACTACTCATTCGGGCATCCTCCACCGACATGGGCCTCCTCCTTCCAGCGTGGCAGGCCCCGTCCTTACGGACGGGTGGTGGCGTCTCAACGTGCCCCCGGCAGGGCCATGGGCACGATGGCTTCGAATTCAGCACGGACACAGTTGTCGCGTTCGCGTTCAATAGGCGCTTGTTGCTGTGTCTTATGCGTTATGACGAACCCGCACTCGAAAAGGTTTCCGCGGGCCTCATGAGGATTACTACCACATAATCCGCGCGGTTACACGCATATGAAACGAAGTAACGTGCCTGCGACCGGTGGGCACGGCGTCAACGGCGACCCCGTCCCATCGCGAACCGGCGGGACGCCGGCCGTTCCGTGAAACGCGTAAACCGGCGGACGGGGCGAACGGGCTATTGCACGCGGTCGCGGATTAGGCCCACCACGCGGCCCTGGATCTGGAAGTCGTCCGTTGCGCCCACGGGGATGTCGCCGAATTCCGGGTTCTCGGGGTGGAGGATGACGCCGTCGTCCGAGCGGTGCAGGCGCTTCACCGTCACTTCGCCGTTCAGAAGCGCGGCGATGATTTCGCCCTCGCGCGGCTCGCCTTCGAGGGGGCGGATGCGCAGTAGGTCCCCATCGAGGACGTGGGCGTCGCGCATGCTGTCTCCGGTGACCTTCAGTAGGAAGTCTCCCGCGTCTCCCCGGGCGTCGATCGGCATCGCGAAGTAGCCGTTCACGTGTTCCTGCGCGCTGATGGGGATGCCGGCGGCAATGCTGCCGAGGATGGGAAGCGCGGCCATTTCGGGCAGGGATTCATCGCTGGAGAGGCCGCCGGCGACGATGCGCAGCACGGGCCGTCCGGTCTCTTCGTCGTCGTCCAGCGTCCAGTGCGACGGGGTGGCGCCATCGCCGCCGGTCAGCTCGATCTCGCCAACGTACACTCGATTCTCGATTCCGCGCGCACGGCTGAACAGGGAATCGCCCACCGCCTGGCCTTTCGCGGACGCGAACTCATCCATTTTGGCGCTCACGTTATCGCAAGCGTGCAGCACGACGGCCTCCGGAATCGCCGGGAGCATCGGCGCGCCCCACTCGCGGGTGCCCTGGTGCGTGAGGATAAGGTGCAGGACCGCGGCTCGCAGGTTCGGCGGGAAGTCCGGGATGCCTTCGATGACGCGCTGAACCATCGCCGCGCCCATCACTACGTGCCCGACGAGGCCGCCTTCAACGGTGGTGCCGAAGTCCGCGCGCCCGATGTCCATTTCCCCCGTCTTGCCGATGTCGTGCAGGATCGCACCCGTGAGGAGCAGGTCCCGTCGAAGGCCCGGGGCGCGTTCACAGACGGCCATACAGAGGTCGCACACTTCCAGCGTGTGCGCCAGCAGGCCGCCGACGCCTACGTGGTGCATCTTCTGTGCCGCCGTTGCCTGGCGGAACGCGGCGGTGAAACCGGGCAGCTTGAAGACGCGGCGCAACAGCTCCACCAGGTTCGGGTCCTTCACTGTGTGGGCGAGGCCGCAGAAAGCCTTCCACATCGCTTCGCGATCTCCCGGGAACTCCGGGATGAAGCCGTCGGTGCGATTGGGGTCGGCGCCGGGCCGTATCCAGTCCGCAATGATACCCAGCTTTCCATTGTACAGCTGGACGTGTCCCCTGATGTGCACGCAGTTTGCGCTGGCGATACGGTTCCACTCCGTGTCGCCCACCTTCCACTGCTTCGCGCTAATGCTCCCCGTGGCGTCCCGGATTTCAAGTAGAGCGTATGGTTCGCCGTTCTTGCCCGTTGGACGCGAGCGTTCCACCACGCCGAACTCGTCGTCCACCATGTCCCCGTCCACCAGATCAATCACGCGGATCCCGGCCATCGGTACCTCCCCAGCCGCCCTCCCCTGTGAGGGGCGAACAAATGTCCTATTTCACAGTTTATCATGCTCCGCCAATCCTTTCAACTCGCACGATTTCACCGTCTTGACTTGACTCACGACTCCGCGTGTATATTGACCTGAACGGGGGGAAGAGCGGGTTCCGGGCATCTCGCCTGCCGCAGCGCCTTGCCAACCGCAAGTTAACGAAAGGAAGGGTCAGCCAATGGCGTTCGTAATCGCCGAGCCGTGCGTGGGTGTTAAGGACCGCGCGTGCGTTGCGGTGTGTCCGGTAGACTGTATCTACGAGGTAGAGGAGGGCCAGACGCCCGATATGCTCTACATCAACCCCGATGAGTGCATTGACTGTGGACTGTGCAAGCCCGAATGCCCCGTGGACGCGATTTTCTTCGAAGAAGAAGTTCCCGCGGAGTGGACCGGCTACATTGCCATCAACAAGCAGTTGTCCGGCCTGTAAGCCACCAACCGGGCTTGAAATCAGCGAGGGGTTGCCCATTTGGGCAACCCCTCGCTCTTTGTGCCGCTGGGCGTCACGCCCGTGGTACTGCGGTAGACAACCAAAAAGAGCAGCGAACGACGAGAACGCCATTCATCGTTCATCGCTCATCGTTTCCGCTCAGCCGCCGCGGTTCCCGCGGTTGGCTCGGCCGCTGCGCATGTTATTGAACAGCGCCTGGCGGTCCTGCGGCGACATGTTCTGTATGATCTGGCGCTGCACATCGCGCATCGCCTGCATCCGATCCTGCGGAGACATCGCCTGGAATGCCGTCACGGCATTCTGGATAGCCGTTGCCGGTGCGTTGGCCTGTGCGGCCTTCGCGGCCACGCGCTGTTCCGCGCCCGCCTCTTCCTGGTCCGGCGTGAGTTTGCCCTGTACGTAGTAGACAACCGGGCCGTCCGGGATCACGCCCCCGAGCGCGCCGTTCACCGTCATGGATCGCTTGGACTTGGCGTCGCTCACGATGGCGGCGGTCGGCAGCGCCAGCATGCCGGCATATACCTTGGCCGCAGCGGCTTCGGTAAGAACCGGGGCGTCCTGAGGCAGATTGAAGCGCACGACCTTGCAGCCGAACGCGGCGGCCACCGTGGACATCGCCGCGTCCGGTTCCACGGCCTCAATGGAGCCGGTGTAGGACCCCGTTACGGAAGGGGAGAAGTAGACCGTTGCGCCAATCTTCTTGGCGATGTCCCGCATCAGGCCGCGAACGTCGGCGGACGTCGCGCTCACGGTCAGGTACATTGTCGCCTGCGGTCCCTTTACCGTCAAGGCGACGGTCGAGGTCGGTTCCGCCACTTTTCCGCCCGGTTTGGCCTGCTGGGCATGGGCCCCAACTGCCACAACGGAGAGCGCAAGGGCAATGGGAATGAACGTAGTTCGCATGCTCAACTCCTTTCGCCACTCGGGCGACAAAGATGATTTCGGGATACTGCTTTCCCTGGTACCCATCTTAGACGCGAAAGCGGAGGGGCCGGTTGCGAAAGGAGGTTCCGGGTCCCGGGTGCCGGGTTTCGAGTTCGGGGTTCCGAGTCCTGAGTTCCGAGTTCCGAGTTCCGGGTCTCGAGTTCCGGGTTCCGAGTTTCGAGTTCCCGGTTCCGAGTTCCGGGTTCCAGGACTCATGCTTCGGTCGACCGAATTCGGCCTGCCTGCTATTGACTACTGTCCACTGCTTACTGCCTACTGCCTACTGCCGACTGTCTACTGACTACTGCCTACCGCCGACTGTCTACTGACTACTGACTACTGACTACTGCCTACCGTCTCCTGTCTCCTGCCTCCTGCCTACTGCCCGGAGATGAAGCTCGTCGACGTTGGCGGGTTTCCCAGGTTCCAGTTCTGCAGCGTGTGCTTGCCGATGATCGAATACATGATGAGCGTCGTGACAATCACCGCCACGCTGAGCCCCACGATGATGAGCCACGTGCGGAAATCGCCCCAGCCGTGGTCAATCCGGGGCCCGGCTGCCCCCCCCGCGGGGTGGATGCCATGGTCCCTGTCGTCACCGTTACCGGATAGTTTTCCCTGTTTCATGTTGGGACGCTCCTCAGTAGCCCAGGCCATTGATGGCGATATTCGCGACATAGCCGATCATCCAGATCACCAGGACGATGCTCAGGATGATCACAAAGACCGTGGGCTTCCTGTGGCCGCCCTCGATTATCCCCGCGTAGTGATCGATGTGTTCCTTGTCGTCGTCGCGGGCATCGCTTTCCAGCCGTCCCTGACGCATGGCCGCGTAAAGGCCAAGCACGAGGATCAAGCCGCCCACGATGATCGCAACGATGACATGCCAATCCGTTAACCAGGGATAGAAACCGGTGCCTCGGTTCAATGGCGTTCCTCCGCCCCCTTGTGCAGCGTATCAGTCACCTGGATGTGGGAGCCGATGACCACAGCGGCGATGGGGATACCGATGCCTATTCCGAGCAGAATCGCCATGGCCAGCGCGACAACCGGAACGCGCCTTGCCTGGATGGGTACATCGGGCGACCCCGGTATCTCCAGCGGCAGTTCCGCGGCCCGCCTGTTATTCGAGAGCTGGCCCGTGCGCCACATCGCCCAGATGATGACGATCACCATCCCGATCCCGGGGGCCATATGCAGCAATACATGTCCTAGTGAGTGCATGACAACCACTCCTTCTGAGACGTCAAGGCATCCTGCCTGAAGTAACTCATTGAGGGTTCTCCTCCGACGCCGGTCCGTTGTGGTCCGGCCGCGTGAGCCTGGAGCGAGTGCCTGACGGCCGGACGAACGACGTGCCGTTCTCCTTATTGCGCTTGTTGGCGGCGTCCTGCTCCGGCTGTAACGCGGGCGAAGTGGGCGGCGGCGCCGTCACCTTGTCTGGGTCCGGCGGTGTGTTGCTCAGGTCCACCGGCTCCTGAATTTCGTCCTCGCCGCGCGGAGTTGTGTTGCCGTCGTCGTGCCCGATGAATGTCGTGGCGACATAGTTCGAGACATCCCAGATCTTTTCGCTCTCAAGCTCACGTTTGAACGGCATCATGGCCGTGCCGTTGATGCCATTCATGATCTGATAGTAGAGCAGCCCGCCGGAAGCGCCGAGGCGCCTCAGCGTGCTGAAGTTGGCCGGCTTGGGGTACAGGAACTTCGCGGAAGGCCCGTTGCCGTCGCCGAAATTGCCGTGGCAGCCGATGCATTCCTGCTCGTAAACGAATTTGCCCCGCGCAAGAGATTCGGCGGTCGCGCCGTACGGATTCGGCATGGTGCGCCATTGCGCCGGGACCAGCGTATGCAAATAGGCGAAGTTGGCATCCGGGCCGCGCTCATACGCCTTCGCCAGCGCGGCGTGCCATATTTCCATGCGTTTCACGCGCGCGTCGGCCAGCTTGCCGCCGAGGCACTGGACGTATGCGATGAGGGCGTCGCGCTCGTCTTTCTTCAGGTATTTGAACTCCGGCATGATCGATGCGGGGCGGGTGTAGCGCGGGTTGAAGAAATGGGCGATGTGCCAATCATTTGGCCGCATGCCGCCCTCCTGAGAGAGGTCCGGCCCGTTCCGCGAGGAGCCAAGCAGGTGCGGCTTGTCGTAGTAGTAGTCGCCCGGCTCCGAAATGCGCGTGGCGGTGTTATCCCAGTCCTGCGGCCGCACGTATTGCGAGTGACAATAGATGCACCCGTTCTGGATGTAAATCGCGCGACCTCTGGCCTCGAGCGCCGTGTACGGCCTCGCGATATCCGATGGCTTATCCACGTCCTGACGCGTGATCCAGGGCAGAACGGCGACGCTGAACCCCGCCGCCGCCAGGATCAGGAGGCCGCCGACCGTGATCACCTTCTCCGTCATGCGCATGGCTTCGTCCTCCGATTGCGCATCGGCGGAGCCGCGGCATCATCTCTGCGGGTCATTGGGCGGCCTCCAGTCCTATCGGCTTGAGGTCGACCGGCGCGATGTCGCGCGTGCTCATCAGCGGCGCGTCCTCCTCCACGTCGGGCTTCTTCGAGTAAAGCGTTCTGAGCACGTTGTACAACAGAATCCAGGCGCCCGCGAAGATGGTGACGCCGTCCAGCGCCCGCAAAGTCATGTAGACGCTCAATTCCGGCAGCACTCGGTAAACCGCCTCTCCATTCAGCCAGGCCCCTCCCTGGATGAGACCGGCGGTTGTGAGGATAATCATGAATCCGCCCTGGCCGATAAGCATCAGCCAGTACTGGAAGTTTGCCAGCCTCACGCTCCAGATCGGTTTGCCGGTCACCTGCGGAAGCACGTCGTAAATGATTCCCACCGCCATGAAGCCGCCGAATCCGAGCAGCCCGGCGTGCGAGTGGCCGATAACCCAGTTCGTGAAGTGGGTGAGCCGCTGAACCGACATCAGTGACTGGAGACTGCCCTGGGTGGACACGATGAAGTACCAGATGGAGCCGGCGAACATGTACTTCAATGTCATCGACTGCTCGATCCGCCCCATTCGCCCGCGCATCGTCAGCCAGATGTTCGAGAGGAACACCCAGACCGGAATCAGCAGAAGCATGCTGTGGACCGTCGCCACAACCTTCTCCCAATCCGGGATCGGCGCCTGTAGCAAGTGGTGCGTGCCGGTGGGCGCGTAGTCCGTCACCAGCAGCCAGAAACCGATGAGCGACAGCGTGTGGCTGTAAAGCGGTTTCCGCACTTCGCGCGGTATCACGTAATACGCGGCGCCGATCGCCATCGGGGTGATCCACAAGCCGAAGATGTTGTGGCCGTAGAACCAGTGCCACACGGCATCATACAGGCCGCGGTGCACTCCGGTGCTGTTGAGGAACGCCCACTCCGTCAAGGTCCACACGAGCGCGCCGAGGAAATACCAGACCGACACATAGATAAGCGGCTCCTTGCGGTTCGCAACGGTCTTGAACTGAACGTAAAGGAGCATGGCCAGCGCGATGATGCTCAGCCAATTGAGCGGGCCTTTGTACTCGGCGTATTCGTGCGACGTGGTGATCCCCACCGCCAGCGAACAGATGCCGGCGAGCTGCGAGAAATTCCAGATCCACATCGCCCCATTGGCTATCTTCTCCGACCACAACGTGGTCTTGGAGAGCTGCGGCACAATATGGAGGCCGGCGCCGATGAGCACCATGGACAGGAATCCGTACCAGACCGTGTTCACGTGCATCGGACGGATCCGCCCGAATACGAGGAACGGGATTCCGCCCAGGAAATCCGGCGAAGCCATTTCCGTCGCCGCCAGGAGGCCGAACGTGACGCCGACCGCCATCCATATGGCGCCGGAGACCATCCAGTTTCGTGCCGCGCTTCCCGGCCTATCGTCGAGTAATCGCATACTTCCCTCAAAATGCCTGCAAAGTTAGTTCGTATCCCCCGTTGGCGGCATCGGCGCCGCCGATTCGGCGGGTCCCGGCGCTTCCGCCGCGCCGCTCAGGCGGAGCGACCTGATGTAGGAAACCACAGCCCATCGATCGCGCTCGCTGATCGTACCCCGGAAGGCGTGCCACTCGCGCGGCAGGTATTTCCGAGCCTCCGGGATGGGGGTCGACAGGATACCGTTGGTAATCTTGTAGTACATAGTCCCGGCCGACAGCGACTGCGCCTTACGGTTCGTGAGGTCGGGCGGGCGCGGGATGTAACTCTCGCCCGCGGGCCCATCTCCCAGCCCGTTAACACCGTGACAGAAGGCACAGTTCTCGGCGTAGACCACTTTGCCGGTTGTGAGGGCCTTCGGGTCGCCGGCCGGCGGGTTTTTGATGCGGGCGGCCGCCGCAGGGACCGCGCCGTCGGCCTGGTCCGGATACGCGTGCGGAACGCCTGTCCTCGGCACCGCGCCCGCCACGACAAACTGCTGGGTTGGCGGCGTCTGGTAGCCCGTGGAGTCGGCCGGCTGGTTGTAGCGCATGCTCCAAGGCGGCAGTTCGTGTCCGAAATAGAGAACGCCCGGAAGGACGAGCGCCACCACGACGATCACGAACACCAACCCCGTGATCAGGCGAAGGTTACGCTCCTGGAAGCGCCGCTCCCGGATTTCATCGTCCGGCGGAATCGGCGATCCGCCCGCGCTGTAGTCCTGATTGTCGGTTATCTGTGGCATACGACACAATCCGTAGGGGCTTTCTTGTATTTATTGGTGCGGTGGCACGTTACGCACCAGCCCATGTTCATCGGGGTTGCCTGGCGCGCGCGGTCCATCTTTCTCATATCACCGTGGCAGGTCTCGCACGGCACGCCGGCCGAGATGTGCGCCTTGTGCGTGAAGTAGACGAACCCGGGGAGGCGGTTCACCCGTTCCCATGGGACGCCCTCGCCCTTTTCCCAGAAGGCCTTGAGCTTCTTGATCTCCGGGTGGTTCGGGATGATGACCCTGTGACAGCGGATGCAGAGCTGGGTGGCGGGCATGCCGGCGAACGACGACTGCGTCGTCTGGGCGTGGCAGTACTGGCAGGCAATCTGCTTGTCACCCGCGTGGACGCGATGGAAGAAATCCACCGGCTGCTTCGGCGCGTTCACTCCAAACGCTTTGGATGACCTGACGAACAGCAGCGGGAGCAACGCGATCAGGATGACAAGCCCGAAGATGACGTTTCGCGTCTCCCACCTCATACTTCAACCCCCCGTGTGGCAAGCCCGCGCAGGAACAGCGGATCTTCAACCGGATACACCGGCACGCGGCGCATCAGCCACAGGTACGGAAGGGCGACCGCACCCATGAAGCCGATCGTAACGGCAACTTCCACCAGCCCGAAATCCGATGGACCGAGCGTGCGCATGCCGGGGAATATGTCCAGGAATCGCTGGATCAGGATGCCGGCCAGGGCGAGCGCCCCGATGGCGGCGATGGCGTTTGGCGTTCGCTTCAGCCCTCGCAGGAACAGAAGGGCGAACGGCACGATGAACGAGCAGGCGAGCATCGTATAGGCGAGCGGCTCCCACGGCTGCGTCCGCCACCGCGCCGCAACGTAGGCAGCCTCCGTGGGAAGGTTGCCCATCCATATCACGAAATACTGAGACCAGTTCACGTACGCCCAGAAGATGCTTGTGCCCCAGAGCATGTTGCCGAGATCGCGAATGGTCGCCACCGGGAACAGCTCATTCAGGGGCTTCAGGGAGCGCCAGCTGCAAAGAAGTATCGTCGCGGCGGCAAACGCTCCGAAGTATTCCCCGATCCAGTAGATCACCGGAAACATCGTGCTGCGAAAGCCGGGGTTCAACGACATCTCAAGGTCGATCGCCAGGATCGACATGCCGAACACGTACACCAGAAGGTAGACCGGCGCCAGCACCTTGAGCGTCAGCATCGACCGCGCCTTCTCTTCGCCCCGGCCCTTCCATCCCCGCGTCGCCCAACCCGCCAGGCCCGACCGCGAACTGACCCCATCTTCGATCATCGCGCCGAGGTCCGGCCGGATGCTGCTCCGAAGGCTCCAGATCGCGAGGAACGAGGCGATGGCCAGAATCGCTGCGTCCCGGATGAACAGGGGGCCGATCTGCAGCCACGGGCTCCGGTCTGCGTCGCCCAGCCACCAGAATATCTCGTGCCGGCCAAACCAAAGGATGCCGAGCGCGATCAGCGAAACCGGCGTGAACGCCGACAATCCGGCCGTGATGCGCTGGATCGGCCGCCCCCACCACGCATGGCTGACGTTGAAGGTGGCGGTCATGGCCATCGACGCCATCGACAGGCCGGTCCAGAACAGGAAGTTGGCGAGGAACGCGCCCCAGGCCCGCCCCGGCGAAAGTGTCAGGCCGGCCGCGAAACCAATGACCCCCACAAGGATGCACACCAGAGCCGCCGCCTGAACCCAGGTAGCGGGGGAATACAGCGTGGACGCGTAGCGCTCCAGCCGCCGCACATCGCCCGGTTGCAGTTGTTGATCGCTCATTGGTTCACCTGCAATCGACCGAGCCCGGCATGGTGGATATCTACGGTTTCCGTGGCGCCCGCTGCCAGCAGCTCCCCGGCCGCCCGGCCGCGTTCGGTCTCGTCGCTGCACGCCAGATACAATGCGAACCTGTCCACTCCCATCGGCGGGCGATACGCGTCGCTGGGGGTCAGGTCCGGCAGGCGCGACATAAACAGAAACCCGATGACGGAAGCGATCGACCCGAACAGAACCATCAATTCGAAAGCGACCACCAGATACGGCGGGAGCGACGTGATCGGCTTGCCGCCGACGATCACCGGGTAGTCCCAGGACATCCAGATCGTCATCGCAAGGGCGGCCGCGATGCCGGACAGGCCGCCGACGAGGCTGAACCACCGGACCCCGCTGGTGCTCGGGTTCAGGGCGTAGATCGCCGACATGTCCGGGATGGGCGTGTACACCTCCGGGCGCATGCCGCGGATGCCGTTGAAGTGGTCGATGCCGGCGCGCAGGGCGTCCGGATCGTCGAAGTAGCCCACGACTCCTCGAAGCTCGCTCATGATTCGGTCGCCTCCGCGGGCTTGACCCCGCCGGGCACCCTCGGATGCTCGTGCGCTTCCTCAATCGCGATGTCCTCGCGATGCTCCAGCAGGATATCGCGCTTCAATTCTGCGATCGGCAGCACCGGGAGGAACTTGGTGAACAGCAGGAAGAAGAACATGAACCAGCCGAGACTGCCGAGCGTGATGCCGACTTCAACCGGGCGGAAGTGATAGAAGGTGGGCGCCCACGCGTAAGGGTTGTAGTCCCGCGCCAGGCTGCCCGCGATGATGTTGAACCGTTCCAGCCACATGCCGATGTTGATGATGATCGAAACGACGAACAGCGTGGGGATATTCCGTCGCGCCGGGCGCCAGAAGAGGATGAGCGGGGCGATCACGTTGCAGAAGTTCATGGCCCAGAACGGCGAGGCCCAAGTCCCGCGGACTTTGTTCCACAGGTCGGCAAGGTCGGAGGGTTCCCGCCCGTAGAGCGTCATGAAATGTTCGCTAAGGTACGAGTATCCCACCACCATCGACATCAGCAGCGTGAGCTTCGCGATCTGCTCCATCCGGTCGATGGTAATGTATTCCTGCAGCGCCAGGTTCTTGCGTAGCGGGATCAGGAGCGTCAGCACCATGGCTAATCCGGACAGGATGGCGCCGGCCACGAAGTACGGGGCCGAAATCGTGGAGTGCCACCCGGGAACGATGGCGGACGCGAAGTCCCAGGATACCACGGAGTGGACCGACACAACCAGCGGCGCCGCAAGGCACGCCAGCACGGAATACGCCATCCAGTAGTGGCGCCACTGCTTCCCGCGCCCTTCCCAGCCGACCGACAGCAGGCCGTAGATGGTCCGCTTCCACCCCTTCGAACGATCGCGGACGACCGCCACATCGGGGATCAGCCCGAGCCAGAAGAACAGTGTGGAAACGATGAAGTACGTCGTGACGGCGAAGACGTCCAGAACGAGCGCCGACCGGAAATTGATCCACAACATACGCTCGTTGGGATACGGCATCAGCCAGTACGCCCGCCATGGCCGGCCGAGGTGGATCAGAGGGAACAGGCCGGCCGTCATAACCGCAAACAGGGTCATCGCCTCGGAGGCGCGGCTGAACGCGGCGCGGAACGGCGCACGGAACAGGAACAGAAAGGCCGAGATGAGCGTGCCGGAGTGGGCAATTCCGATCCACCAGACAAAGTTGGTGATATACACCGCCCACATCATCGGGTGCATCAGGCCGCTCATGCCCATGCCGTACTTCAGCTGGTACCCTTCCGATATGGCTCCGACCAGAATCAGGAAGGCGCAGAACGCGACGCCGGCCATCCAGCCGAGGCTGTACGACTGCATGGGCCGCAGCACATCGTCGGTGACCTTCCTGTATGCCTCGCCGTTCGGCGCGTTTTGGTGGGTATGCTCGTGCATTATCCGTCTCAAAATCCAGAAATCAGTCCGCCCTCACCCGGGACAGGTAAGTGACGTTCGGGAACGTGTTCAGTTCGGATAGCACGCCGTAACCGCGCGCATCTTTGGACAATTGGGACACCTCGCTGGAGGGGTCATTCAGGTCGCCGAAGGTGATGGCGTTCGCCGGACAGGATTGCTGGCAGGCGGTCACGATTTCGCCGTCCCGAACAGGGCGCTTGTCCGCCCTCGCGTCAATCACACCGCCGCGGACACGCTGGATGCAGAAGGTGCACTTCTCCATCACGCCACGCCCGCGCTTGGTGACGTCCGGGTTGAGCATCTGGTCCATCGGTGTCGGCCAAGCGAAATCGTACCAGTTGAAGCGGCGGACCTTGTAGGGGCAGTTGTTGGAGCAGTACCGCGTGCCTACGCAGCGATTGTAGACCTGCTGGTTCAGGTGGTCGCTGCTGTGAACCGTGGCGTCCACCGGGCAGACATACTCGCACGGCGCGTTTTCGCACTGCTGGCACAGCATCGGCAGGAACCGCATGTCCACTTTTCGGGAGCCTTCAGCGTCGGGACGCTTCCCCTGTATCTGCAGGAGCTTGCCGCCCTCCGGCCCGCCCTCATAGTTCTCAATGCGGAGCCAGGCCATCTCGCGGCCGCGCCCGCACTCGGTTTCCCCTGCGATCGGGACGTTGTTTTCCGAGTAGCACGCCGCGGAGCACGCGTTGCAGCCGATGCAGCGATCGAGGTCAATGGCCATTCCCCAGTGATGCTCGCCCTTCGCCCGCGTGGCGTAGAGCGAGGCGCTGGCCTTCAGGTCCTCGCCCTCTTTCTCGCCGGAATCGCCTGTTTTCCGTAGCCGGACGAGGCCGGCGAGCGTCATGCCGCGCGCCATCGCCGAACCGATCTGCCGCGTGGACGTCTGCAGGACTGCCAATGTGCGTCGCACCGGTATCTTCGTGATTTCCACCGGCAACCCGGACAGCACCAGGGCGCCCGAGGCGTCCTCGGTGTCCGCCGGGACCAGGCTGACGGCGCTGACTCCGGTTCCCTTGGCATATCGCCCAAACTCCGCGTGGCCCTGCCCCATCTGCACGGCAACCACCTTCGGGTGGACCTTGTCCGTCACCAGGGCAGGAACTTCGATTCTCCCCGCGGAAGTTTTCAGAACGAGAACGTCATCATTACGCACGCCGAGGCTTCCCGCCAGGTCCGGGTGAATCTCGGCCCAGGAACCCCACACGGCCTTGGCCATGGGGTCGGGGATCTCCTGCGCCCACGGCCGGTTCGCCGAGCGGCCGTCGTAGAAGTGGAGCGAGGGGTAAACGTGGAGAAGGATCTCGTCAGCATTGGCGGCCGGCCGGCTGGCGGGGGACGCCTTACCGCGCGCCGAAACGGGGATTGACGGGATTTCGCCGCCCGCGACGAGGCCCTTCTGAAGCGCCGCGTTCCATGCGTCGTCGTCCAGCTTATGCGCCTTTCGGACGTAGTCCCTGAATGAAGCGGCGCCCAGTTCGCGGCCCATCTTCGAGGCCGATGCCAGCAGCACGTCGCCGGTGGCGCGCGTGTTGAACACCGGCGCAACCGCCGGCTGCATCAGGCCGGTCACACCGGCGCGCGGAGTATACTCTCCCCAGGACTCCAGCGGCGTGTGATCGGGCAGAACCAGCGTAGCCGCTTTGGCGGTGGTGTCATCGAGGTAACTCGCGAAACTGACCACTTCCTTCGCGCCTTCGAAAAGGTGCGCGCCGGTTCCCGGAAGGTCATAGGCCGGATCAACGTGGTGCAGGAATACAACGGCGCCGGCGGCGGAGCGCATCGCCTCCAGTGCCTCGGCGTGCGAACTGACCGCGCTGAGCGCGTGGGGTTCGCCCATGACCACCGTTCGCCCCACGTTTCCCGCCGCCTTGTTCAATCGGAGCACCGCTTCGTTGGCGTCCGTGGCATCCGCCCCGGAGCCGGCGACCCCGAGGGGCAGCGCGAGTGACGGACCGCCCATTTTGAATTCGCGGGCGAGCCGGCGAATAACGTCCACATTCACTCCGGCCTGCTCCGCGAGGCTGCCGGGATCGCCGCCGTTCACCGCGGTTTCCAGGGCGCGCGCCACAAGGCCTTCCGCCCCGGAGCGCACCGGGATCCACTCATCCGCGTTGGCGCCGGTGAGCGAAAGGCGCGGCCCGATGAAGACGTACCGGCCGGTGTGTTTACCCGCGCGGCGGGCGTCCCGCCAGGCGGCGAAATCGCGGGCGAACTCCACGTTGCTGAGCCAGGTCTCCAGGAAATCCGCGCCGAAGGAGATCAGCATGCGGGCGTCGGCGATCCGGAATCGGGGGATCTCGGGGCTGCCGAGCACTCGGCCGGCGGCGGCCCGCAGGGGCTCGTGCGCGAACGGTTCGTAGGTCAGCCGCGTGTGATTGGGCGCGATCGCCGGCAGCCACGCGCCGATCAGGCGATCCATCGACCCGGTTTCGAGCCGGCCGATCCAAAGCGCCCTCGCGCCGGAGGCGGTGAACAACGCCTTCTGAAGACGCCGCTCGGCGTCTTCCCACGAAATCGGCTGGAGGCGGCCGTGTTCATCGCGGGCCATCGGGCCCGTGATGCGATCGGGATTATAGAGACCCTGGAGGGCGGCGTGGCCGCGGAGGCAGAGCGCACCGCGATTGACCGGGTGGTCGGGGTTTCCCTCGACCTTGTGTGCCCGGCCGTCGCGCACGCGGGCGACCATGCCGCACCCCGCGGGACACTCCCGACACACTGTGGCGAAATCCGTGGACTGGCCCGGCTTGATGCTCTCCACCGGGATGAGATACGGGATGAGTTTGTCATGGCTTGTGCCGGCGCACCCCTCAACGGTTGCGGCTGCGCCGGTGATGCCAAGCACCTTCAGGAATTGTCGCCGGTTCAGGTCCACGCGTGGTTTCCTCCCGCACTCATCGTTTCCATCCGCCGGCGGTTCTCCCTTTCGGCACAGCCCGTTTTAAATGCACGCGCTTCGCGCGAACTCCACGGTGTTTGTGCCGGTGTCTGCCCAGTGGGTAAATCAGTTGCTCTGCCCGGGTGTTGAAGGCGGCCGGCCTGGGCGCCGCCTTCATACTGCCGGTTCAGTAACTGACATACCCTCGATTTGTGGCAACCATTCCTACATATTTCTTAACGGCCAGTTTCACGCTCCCAGACGGCGCACGGAACAGGCGTAGGCGCGGGTTTCGGGCACCGCGACCGGCCGATTGGCCAGAAGGTCATCGAGCGCGTTTCGAAGGTCGCTGACCTTCACTTTCTTCGGCTCGAAAATGTTGTCGTCCACGCGGCCGTGGTAGCGCAGAATCCCCTGGCGATCGACGATCCACGCTTCTGTCGTGCACGCCGCGTGAAGCGCGCCCGCCGCCACGAAGCCACGGTCGTAGGCTACCAGGTATTCGCAATGCTGCCGGCGGGCGAAGGCGCGGGTCTCGGTCTCGGTCTCGTTCTGGTTGGGGTTGAACGCCCACACCTCAACGCCCCGGGGACGGTAGTCCCGGTTGATCGCGTTGATCCGGGGAACGTACGACTCGCTGCAGGGACACCTGTTTCCCTGAACGAGCAGGACGACGATCTTGCCGCGCGCATCCTTAAGGGCATGGCGGTCCCCGGTGGTATCGTACAGGGCGAAATTGGGCATGGGGCCGTTGATGATCAAGCCCGCTGTCCCTTTAGAGGCGGCGGGGGCGTTTGCTTTGAGCTGGGCCGACCAGGAATGGGGTCCCCACCGCCGGATTCGCTGAGACCCGACGGTGACACCGATGGTCGCCAAAACGACGGCCAGTGCAAAGATCAGGAAGTACTTTGGGTTCATCGTTCAGCCTCCATAGGCGCAATCATAGCACGTTAGCTATCCGCCGGACCCCGGCCGGCGAGGTCGGGAACTGCGCTGCCCTTCCACTTCGTACCGCTCGTTCCCCGCTGCGCACCGCTCAAGATGCCGCCAACTCCCGCCACGCCGCGCGACTCCTGCCTCCTGCCTCCTGTCTGCTATGATGAATCTGGAATGCAACCCCGCCAAAACATCGTCGTGGGCATCGCCGGCGGCACGGGCTCCGGCAAGACGACCCTCGCCCGCGCCATCCGGGCACGTCTCGCGCCGCACCAGCCTCTCCTGCTGCACCAGGACTCCTACTACAAGGACACCGGCGCCTGCACCGAGGAGGAAAAAGAGCGCACGAATTTCGACCATCCGGACGCTTTCGACACCGCGTTGCTGGTGGAGCATCTCGCCGCGCTGAAGGCAGGCCGGGCGGTGCACCACCCGGTTTACGATTTCTCGCGGCACGCGCGCAGCGGCTACACCAAGGTGGAACCCGCGCCCATCATCCTGCTGGAGGGCATACTGATCCTCGCGGAACCGGCGTTGCGGGCCATCATCGATGTGCCGCTGTTCGTCGATACGCCGGATGACATCCGCTTTATGCGCCGTCTGCGCCGGGACATCCAGTCGCGCGGCCGGTCGCTGGACAGCGTCTATCGCCAGTACCTCTCCACGGTTCGTCCGATGCACCTTCAGTTCGTCGAACCCAGCAAGCAGTTCGCGCGGTTGATCGTGCCGGAAGGCGGGCACAACGAGATGGCGGTGGACGTGGTCACTTCCTACATTCAGCGCACCGTCGCGCCGAGGGCGGGGGAGAGGTAAAGCCGCCGCGATGCCGCCGAGAGCCCCGACCCGACGCGCTCCTTTCCGGGGTGAACTCCCGGCTTCCGACATCGTCCGCCAGTACGCCTCCACGGAGGACGCCGCTCCCATTGCCGTGGCGCTTTACGAGGAGGCGCTGCGCCGCATCCTGGCGGTCGCCAGGCAGCAGGAGGTTGCCGAGCCGCCACACCCGGCGTATGGACCGTTGGCGCAGATTGCCGTAAACGCTCTGGCCCTCTATCCCGTTTCCCTCGATGAGGCTGTGCCCGGTGCGCTCAATCCCGAATGGCTTGAGGAATTCCATCGCCTCTCCAGGCCCGACGCCGATCATAAGCGCCACGGCCGATGGTACACGCCGCGCCCGATCGCGCGCTATATGGCCCGCCGCGCCCTGGAGATGGCCGCGCTCCGGCGGCCGATGGACAACATCACCGTCCTTGATCCTGCCTGCGGTTGCGGTGCGCTCCTCGTGCCGGTCTTCGAGGAGGTTGTCGCATTCCATCGCCGTCGGGAACCGCGCGCGAAAGCGCCGGATGTCGTGCGCCATTCGCTGGAGCACATCATCGCCGCCGACGTCGATCCGCGGGCGCTCGAAACCGCGCTGATCCGCCTGAACATTGCCGCGGAACGCCTCGCCGGTGAGCGCATCCACGCGGCGCCGCAGACCTACTGCGGCGATACGCTCACCGTGCGGCCCGCCGCCATTGCCCCGGAGGGGGTGGACGTGGTCGTCATGAACCCTCCATACCTTGGCAACCGGTATTTCGCGTCGCTGAAGAACCCCGAGAAGGCGCGCATCGCGCTGCGAAAGGCATTCGGCTGGAACGACGACCTCTACGCGCACTTCCTCCATCGCGCGTGGGACTGGCTGCGCCCCGGGGGCTGCGTCTGCGCGATCACATCCGACACGTTCCTGACCATCGCCTCCAAGGCGCGCACGCGCGATACATTGCGCACGCACGCGCTGCGCGAGATCGTCCGCGTCCCGGCCTCGGCGTTCGCTGCCAGCGTCAACACGTGCATCACCCTGGCGGTCCGCGCCGAGCCCGAGTTGTTCGACACGATCGACTACGTGGACGCCCGCGAAGCCCCGGAAGAAGCGTGGGAAACCCTCGAAACGGAACCGCCGCCCAAGGGAGTCGAACGCCTGCATGTGCCCGCTCAAGCCTATGCCGACCCCACCATCCCGTTCTTCCGCCCCACACCCCGCGCGGTGGACCTGTACAACCGGTATTTCGCGGAGACGGGGTCCGAGTCCCGAGTTCCGAGTGACGACCCTTATACCCGACACCCGGCACCCGGTACCCAGCCCCCCCATCTCTGCCGCCTCGGCGAGGTCGCGCCGGCAAAGGACTGCGGCATCAACAGTGGAAACGTCCGCCACCGCATCTTCTTCATCCAGGAAGCGCCCGGACTGCGAAAGCTGATCCAGGGACGCCAGTTGGAGCGCTATATCGTGCGCTGGGACAGCCCCAATGCGCAGTACAAATGGGTGGACATCGACTACCAGCCCGACCCCGAGCGGCGCGGGCAGGGGCGCGGGGGCAGGGAATCGCCGCACGCCGAAACGTGGGGGTTCCGCGGCGAACTGGGCCAGTCTCCGCCCGCCGAACGCCTCTTCCTGCGCCAGACCGAGGACGATCTGTTCGCCGCCTATCTCCGCCAATCCGACGACGACCCGGTCTACACGGACAACACGCTTCACACGCTCTTGCTGACCGATGCCGGGCGCGCCCTTGGGCTCACTTACCACTATCTGCTGGGCCTCCTCAACAGCGCGTTTCTGAACGAGCTTTACCATCTGCTGAGCCAGGAAGAGGGCCGTGCGCAGGCTCAGGTGAAGGTGGCCTACGTCAACCGCCTCCCCATCGCCGTACCAACCGCGGAGCAGCGCGAAGAGGTAGAGCACTGGGTGTACCAGGCCATCGAAGCGCAGGAGATGGGCCAGCCCATCACCGCCATCCAGTGGCAACTGGACACGCTGGTGGCAGGGCTTTATCAGGGCTGAGGGCTGTGGCCCGAGGGCTGAGAACCGATGCGCCGAGGGAAATGTCGCGCGGGCGCCCTCGCCCGTTTCGGGGGCATCCTGAGCGAAGCGGAGCGATGAACGAACGCAGCGAAGTCGAAGGACCGGCTCCCGCCGCTAGACATCACCAACCACTGAACCCCACAGTGCCTCAGCAGGCTGGCATGGCGGCAAGGCGCGGTGATTTATCAGACGAATCTACGGAGGGCAGACTGATGGACTGGGGTGCATTCTTGGGTGGTGTCATGACAACAGCTGTCGTCGTGTTGCTGTTACTCGCATATCGACGATGGCGATAGCCTGCCGACCAACCTAGGTAATGATGATCGATACTCATTGGAGCGTGGGCGTAGTGTGGTGGCGCCATTTCTCACCTGATACCCCACCGATTTCTCTGCGTGATAGGGCAAGTGGCGTTTTTGACGGTCGGTATAGCGCTCGCGGTGTCGGACTACTTGGGCACGCGCGGCAAAACGCAATGCGGGCGAGTAGGCTGGGGCATCGCTCCGAGGCGGATGCGAGCGGGGCGCCCGCGCTCCATTGCCCAGCCTCAGCCCTCAGCCCTTGCCCCTCAGCCCTCAGCCCTCCCACCGCGCTACAATTGGTTTAGGAGGCCCCATGAACGAGCTTGTGTTTCTGGTGGAAGAAGCGCCCGAAGGCGGATTCACGGCCCGCGCACTGGGCGAATCCATATTCACAGAGGCGGACACACTGGACGAGATTCCAGCGCGTGTTCGTGACGCCGTGCGATGCCATTTCGAACCGGGGGCAGAGCCGCGCGTCCTCCGCCTTCACCACGTTCGAGACGAGGTTATCGCGGCGTGAGACTGCCGCGTGACTTGTCCGGCAGCGGCCTGGCCTTCGGGCTGCAGCGCCTTGGTTACACCGCCACGCGTCAAACCGGCAGCCACCTTCGCCTTACCACACAGAGGAACGGCGAGCACCATGTGACCGTGCCGTTGCATGGAGCGTTGCGCGTTGGAACCATCGCAGGAATCCTCTCGGATGTAGCCGCCCACTTCGGCCTGACTCGTGACGAGATATCAGAGCGAATATTCGGCAACTAAACGTCGGACGCTGGCGCTACCGGATGGTGGATGCGGGCGGGGCGCCCGCGCTCCGTTGCCCAGCCTCAGCCCTCAGCCCTCAGCCCTCAGCCCTCGGCTTTCAGCCCTTGCCCCTCAGCCCTCAGCCCTCCCACCGCGCTACAATACCGATGACCTATGGTACGCATCGTCCTCACCTCGGATAATCACCTCAACGCCTATTACGCCAAGATGGGCCCGGCAGTGCTGGCGGAGCGCCGCAAGCGCATCCGAGAACGCTGGCGCGAGGCGGTCAACTACGCCCTCAATCACGATTGCCAGCTCTTCCTCCAGGCCGGCGATCTCTTCGATATGCCGGACCCGCGCACTACGGAACTGGTGGCGGTGGCGCAGGATTTCCGGCGGCTCCACGAAGCCGGCATCCAGGTCTACTGCATAGGCGGCACGCACGACGTCCACCGGATGAGCACCACGGGCGTGCTGGCCTTGCGCATCTACCACGAGGTCGGCCACGCGCACGTTTTCACGAGCGCCGAAAACCCCGCGCCGGTCGTGAAGGAAATCGAAGGGGTACGCATCGCCGTCGGCGGCCTCAGCGTGTCACATACCTTCGGCCGCGGCGACGATCCGCTGAAGGACGTCGTCTACGAGGCGGACGCTGACTTCAAGATCCTGCTCATGCACTACGGCGTGGAGGGCACCATTCATCCGGACGCCACGGAGCCGATCCTGAGCAAGGACTCCCTCTCGAAGATCGGTGTGGACCTGGTCGGCGTGGGCCACGTGCACGATTTCAACCGGTTCATCCTCGGGAAGACGACGGTCCTCGTCCCCGGCAGTACGGAGCGCCACACGTTCGGCGAGAAGACCGTGCACCCCGGATTCTACTACCTGGAGGTCGACCGCAAGGGCCTGCAGAAGGTCGAGCACGTGGACATCGTGCCGCAGCAGATGAAGGAGGAGGTCGTCAAGACCACCGAACTGCCGAACGATGACCCGACTGAAGGGCTGAAGGCCCGCATCCGGGAGGTATCGCACCCGGACCAACTGCTGAAGGTGGTGCTTGCCGGCCCCATGTCGGGTGAGTCCTTCCATAAACTCCGCCTGCGCGACGCCTACGCCGTCGGCGCGGACAGCAATTTCTACTTCGATCTGGATTCGCGTGGCCTTCACGTGTCGGAAGGGCCGCGCCTCGCCCCGGACGACGCGGGCAGCGCCAGCATCAGCCAGCGGCAGGAGATCGCGGACGTCGCGCACGAATTGATGCGGATCGCGCCGACGGAAGAGGAGAAGGCGCTCTATCAGGAAGCGCGCGACCGCATCCTGGCAACGTATACGTAGTGTCCCGCCGGTTGAGTCCGGCGGTTGCAGCGTGACAGGAGAACCGATGGAAGATTTTGAATTTGAAGCCGACGCGATCTACGCCGACCCCGAAATGGCGGACGCGGAGTTCTTCGATTGGGGCGCTCGAAAGACGCTGGTCAATGCGAAGGCGATGGCCGGCGCGGAGCTGACGTTTGCGCTGGTGTGGGTCCTGCCCGGCCAGGAGGACCCGCTCCACCAGCATCCCAACGCGGAGATGGTGGGCCACGTCGTTGGCGGCGAATGCGAGTTTCAGGTTGGCGACGCGCTTTTCCACCTCACCGCGGGCGATACCATCCGTGTCCCACGAGGCGTACCGCATCAGGCCACGTGCACCGGGTGGGAACCGCTGCGGATGATCGTGGCGCAATCGTCCCCAATGGTTGAGACGGTTCCGGTAACCGAGTAGCGCAGGAGGTGGTAACCTTGAAACGCCTTGCCGCTATCACCCTGCTCCTCGGCATCGCGGTGGCCGCGCGCGCATCCTACGATGCCAATACGGGCTGGATCGTCAATGAACACTGGAATTCCGGCGTGCCGCTGGGCGGCATCGGCGTCGGGAAAGTGGAGATCTACCCGGATGGGTGGTTCGGCCGGGCCACAATAAACCACAACTGGGACCGGCCCACCAAAGCCCTCGCGGGCGCCCTCGCGATCGTGTCGGTCACGGATGGCAGGCAGCGCGTTCAGCGAACCCTGCGAATGGCCGCCGCCGCCAACGCTTACAAAGACCGGATACCCAACGTTTTCAAGGTCTCCTACCGCGGCACATTCCCCTCCGCTGAACTGATGTTTCGCGATCCCGCCCTGCCCGTGAAGGTGGATCTGCACGCGTGGTCGTCGTTGATTCCGAACAACGCAAAGGACTCCAGCCTGCCGGTGGCGCATCTGGATTACACGGTCGGTAATCCCACGAGCCGTGCGGTGAAGGTGACATTGGCCCTGGGTTGGCCGAATTACCTGGGCTATGGCGGTCGCCAGGGCAACGGTGAGTGGGCGAGCCTCGCCGGCAATCACGAGATTCCCGCGGACGCCGGCGCCGCCAGAGGCCTCTTGTTCAAGACGCGGCAGAGCTACAAGACGCAGCGCCAGAACGTCGTCGGCGAGTACTTCATGGGCGTCGTCAATCCGGACGAAACGCTCCAGCAGATGCCGACCTTCGACCCCCACGCCTGCCCGATTGCCCAGGTGCTTCCCAAACGGATCGTCGTGGCGACCACCTCCAGTGTGCCGGTGGTCGCTGAACCGTGCGGGGCTGTGGCGGTGACCGTTGACCTCAAACCCGGCGAAGCGAAGACGGTCCCGTTCATCATCGCCTGGGCGATGCCGACGCACCGCGTTACGCACAGGATTATCGCGGGATACGATCGGCCGGCCCGGGACGACACCAATGTCAACCTCATGCTGGACGGCGATCCAGCCACGCGATGGACGACCGCCCGCGCGATGCGTCCCGGCGACGCGGTGGAAATCGATCTGGCGGAGCCACGCGCCCTGGGGTTCCTGACCCTGGATGCGAAGGCGTCGCCGAACGATTATCCACACGGCTACCGGGTGGAGACCTCCAATGGCGGGGCCTGGACACTCGATGCAAGGGCCGGCGCCGCCGCCACAGCGAAATCCGTCAGGGACGGCGTGCTGAAGATCGACCTGCGCGGCATCACGGCGAAGCGCGTCCGCGTGACCAATACCGGCCTCGATGGATTCTATTACTGGTCGATTCACGAACTGGGCCTGACCGACCTGGACGGCAGACGTGTTCCGCTCACAAACCGAATCGTCCACGTTTTCCTCAGCAAACCCATCTACAAGGACCAGACCTCGAATCTCGGGCATTACTGGCAGAACTCCTTTCGGAACGTCACCGAGATCGCGTCCTATGCCGCCGGCAACGCCGCCCGTCTCTGGCGTGAGACCCGCGAGTGGCAGAAGCTCATTGAGAACTCCAACCTGCCGGTCTGGTTCAAGCGCCAGATGCTCAATTCCGCCTTTCCGGCGTTCTCCAATACCGTGTTGACGAAAGACGGGCGGTTTTCCGTTCTCGAAAGCCCGGTCGACATGGGTGGCGCGCTGGGCACGATGGACCAGCGCATGGCGGCGCACGCTCTCTGGATCCAGTTCTTCAGCCGGCAGGACCGCAAAGAGCTCGATATGTACGCCCACGCGCAGGGCCTCACGCCGCAGAACGACGGGCGGATCACCCATTTCGTCGGCAACGTCCACGAGACGCTCGGCGATCCCAACGTCGGCTACGGCGTTACGGACTGGCCGGACCTCAGCGCCTCGTGGATCATGCAGACGCTGAAGGAATACCGATGGACCGGCGACACGGCGTTCCTCAAGCGCAACCTTCCTCACATCGAGAAAGCCGTCGCCTTTTTGAAGGCGGCAGACCGCGACGGCGACGGCATCCCGGAAGGCGGCAGCACCTACGACTACGAGCACCTTCCCCCGGGCGCCTTCATCTACACCGCCAGTTGCACGCTCGGGGCGCTCCAGGCCGCCATCGCGGCCGAACGCCACGTCGGCAACGCCAGGAAGGCCGCGGCATACGAGAAGCAGTTCAAAGCCGTCCAGGTGGCGACGATCAAGCGGCTCTGGACCGGCGATCATTTCCGGAAATGGGCGGCGCCGGACGGTCAGAAGGTGGAGAATACGTTCGTTGCCTCCCTCGCGGGCGACTGGCTGGCGCAGCTATGCGGATTACCGCGCACGCTTCCGCTCAAGATCGTGAACGCTGAGGTATCAAGCCTGCTGAGCCGCCATCTGTGGGCGTTCCAGCCTGTTCCACCGATGGAGGTCCAGCCGGACGGCAGCATCTTCAAGAGTACGTGCTTTGTCATCCAGCACCAGGCTTACCTCGGCGACGAAGCGATCTACCAGGGCTACCCCGACGATGGCATGGAGATGCAGCGTCGCGTCTATGAGATCACCTGGGAGATGAACCGGAGCCCCTGGGACGAATCGCTTATCTACGAGGCTCCCGGCGGCAAGAAGGGTGGCCTCGTCTGCTATATGACCTGCCCGGCCACCTGGCACACCCTCAACGCGCTCACGGGCGCCTCGCTGGACATACCGAACAGGACGCTCTATCTTGCGCCGCACATCCCGAAGGGGATGGGCGAACTCCACCTCCCGGTGTTCTTCCCGACGTTCTGGGGCCGTGTGGACGCCGTGCCGGAGACCAAGGATCTCACGCTCACCGTTCTAAAGACGTTCGGGGTCACGCCAGACCTCACGACACTCATGGGCGATGTGGACGGCAAGCCGATGACGCTGCGCCACCCGTTGGCGGTGCGGACCGGCGCCGTATGGAACCTCTCGCCTTGCTGGGCCAAAGTGGTGTCACCGGCCAGGGAAAGCGTGCACGGGAAATGACGATCCTGTTGGCAACCAGTAATCCGGCGAAACAGCAGGCGCTGCGAACCCTGCTGTGCGGCCTGTCTTTCACCATCGTCACGCCCGCCGAGATCGGATTGGTCGAACCCGGCGTGAGCGAGGATCGGGCCACGCATCGGGAGAACGCCGAGGACAAGGCGGCGGCCCACGCCCGCGCGGCCGGCATTTTGTCCATTGCCAGCGACGGCGGGTTGGAAATTCCCGCGTTGGGCGCGCTTTGGGACGGATTGCGGACGCGGCGATTCGCGGGGCCGGCCGATGCGGATCGCATTGCTGCCCTGCTGGGCATGCTGGATGGTTTACACGGGGAGGCACGCGCCGCGCGGATGCACGAGGCGGTGGCCGTCTCCTCTCCGAGCGGACCGGTGGCGTCGGTCGAACGCGCCGGACCGTGGGGGAGGCTGGCGGAACAGGCGGACCACAGGGCATCACCGGGGTTCTGGATCCCCGCGCTCTACCTGTATCCACCGCGCTGGCAGTCGGAATGGGACCTCACGTCGGAAGAACGTGCCGGGCTGAGAACCGCCTGGGATGAAGTGGGCATCGACCTGCGTCCCGCGCTCAGATGTTATCTCAATGGCCGCGCGTGCTAACATGGCTCCGTAGCCCCGCGCGGGGCTTCAAAATGCGCCGCGATGCGGATCGTGGTTCTCGATGCAGCCCGTGGCGATGATTTCGGCGCGGTATCGGTCTATCCCAACCTTGTTGGAAAGGATACGTTATGCACTCCACTTTCAGGACGGTATCCCTGGCTGCGCTCGCGGCCGTTCTACTGGGCGGCTGCGGCGGAGGGTCGGTAACCCCTGGGCAGGGCGCCAGCGGAGGTCTCGGAACACCGGGCACCGGAACGGGCAACCCTGACGCCACCCTTGTCTTTCGCCTGCGCGGATCGTCAATCGGAGATTTTGAGGCGACCGATGTGAAGGCGACGGTCAACGTGCTCGGATTCCAGGTACAGGGCTCCGCTTCGTCTGGACCGGCGACAGGCCGCGTTCTCCGCGTCACCACGGTGCGCTTCAACGGGTTGCCGGTCGCCAATCACGATTATGTCGTCGGTGGAACAGACGTAGATGGCGTGGTTATGCAGTACAACGAGAAGGACCAGCAGACATCGGTAACCAAGGTCTGGAACGGCTCCTCGGGCACGATCCACGTTTCCCGCGTTTCCAGCGACCACGTGGACGCAACGTTCAACGCCACGCTGGATCCGGCGCAGAACGCACAGACGTCGGTGACGGCTTCGGGCGGCGAGATCCACGTCAAGTATCAGTAGGACCGAGGAAACCGATGAGGATATTGAGCTATCTGGCGCTCGCCGCGTCTTGTGCGGTGGCGGGGTGCGGTGGTGGAGGGGGCGGCGGCGGAACAACGCCAACGGTTCCCCTGGGCACCTTCAACGCAACGACCGACCGGACCACGGCCGCGGGCGCTTTTTCCGCCAATGTCTCGGGCGCAAGCGCGGGTGGCACGACGGTGCTGCTCTACGGCGATGAACGGACCGGGCCGGTGAACGCCTACACGTCCTCGAACCGCCTCACCGTGACCCTCTATGGCCCCGTGAACGCCGGGGCGGCGTATTTCATCGCCACCTCCCACGCTGCCGGCACGGCGGTGGCGACGTACCTGGAAACGGCGAACCAGAGCGGCTCTTACGTGACCACCGGGATATGGACCGCAACCAGCGGAACGATCAACATTGAAGTCGCCAATGGTTCGCACATACAGGGCACATTGACACTCACCACCCGCAACGCCGCAACCGGGGCGGTGATCCACTGGACCTCCGGCGAGTTCAACGTGGCTTACGAAACGCCGCCGCCACCGCAGGTCTAGTCAGGGACCTGAGTATTGAGGCTGGAGGTTCGCGGACCTCCAGCCTCGATTCACAACATCCAAGTCTCAAGCCCTGCGCCTCGCCTTAGCCTTGCGAATAGACATCCGCCATGGTCAACGGAACGGCATCCGTAACGCCCTTGGAAACGAGTATCTGGTGCACTTCGCACGTTCCAACCCGGAACGCGGCGGAGCAGCCCCGCAGATAGAGGCGCCATTTCCGCGCGAACTCATCCCCGAACCGGCCGCGCACCGTATCGAAATTTGCCTCGTACCTGTCGGACCATCGATCCAGCGTCATCCGATAATGCTCCCGCAGGTTTTCGACGTTTAGAATCCGGAAGCCGTTCGACACGAGGTGGGTGAGGCTTTCCACCAGCGTGGGGATGTATGTCCCCGGGAAGATGCGCTCCGTGAACCCGTCTTCGCCGGAGCGTGCGGGCGGGTCCGCCATCGGAGAAGTGATGTGGTGAAGCAGGGCGATGCCGCCCGGTGCCAGAAGGCGCTCCACCGACGCGGCGAATTCGGCGAGGTGCGCCTGGCCAACGTGCTCAATCATGCCGACGCTCAGGATCTTGTCGAACGTGCGCCCCTCTTTGGCCAGCTCCGAGTAGTTCTGGAGGGCGACGCTCACCCTTCCTTCGAGCCCCCGTTCCTTGACGAACGCCCGGCTGCCGGCAAGCTGTTCCTCGCTGAGGGTGATGCCGAACGCCGAAGCGCCGCACTTCTCCGCCGCCCGGATGATAGCCGAGCCCCAGCCGCTGCCGATATCCAGCAGCGTTTCGCCGGGCTTCAGGCGCAGCTTTCTCAGGCACAGGTCGACCTTTCGACGTTGAGCATCTTCCAGTGAGTCGCCCGGGCCGCTGAAGTAGGCGCAGGAATAGGTCATCGAAGGATCCAGGTACAGTCTGAAGAAGTCATTCCCGAGGTCATAGTGGCTGGCGACGTCCTTTTTCTGTCTGTCAAGCGACCGCCGCCTCTGGAGCTTGACGGCGGTGTTGATGAACTTGCCCAGCAGGCCTCCGCGGGCAGCGTCCACGTTCAGCATCGCCGTCGCCACCACATCGGCGACGTCTCCTTCCACTTCTATCCGTCCCTGAATGTAGCCGTCGCTGAAGCCGTTCTCTATCCCTCCCGCGAGAAGGTCCAGCGCGCCCGCATCCCGGAAATGAATTGTGAACTGGGGCTCGCCCGTGCCGAAGCACTCGGTCACGCCGTCCCAGTACCTGACTTTGAAGCACCCTTCCGTCACACGGGACAGGGCAGCGTTCAGCACTTGTCTTGGGAGCATCACAATCCTCCTTCGTATGGTTTGAGAATCCGTGGCGGCTCCCGCCAGCGCCGGGGATAAGCTGTTCTACCGGCCGCCGGCAGGCGCGGACACGGAACGTTCGATTGCTCTAAATAATCTTATCACTACCGCCCGCTGGATGTCCCCTCAGCAACCCGGGCTGGGCCGGTCTGTCGCGTTCAGGGGCGGGGAGACCGATCCACCATACGGCCGGCCTCCCCTTGCGATGCGTACAGCGAGTGCCGGCCGCAGGATTACGCGCCCGAAGCCCCGTAGATACCCCACCATCGTCGGCGAAGCGCGAGAGACACGTTCACGAGGCCGATCAGCGCCGGCACCTCCACCAGAGGGCCGATCACCGCCGCGAACGCCGCGCCGGAGTGGATGCCGAACACAGCAACAGCAACGGCGATGGCCAACTCGAAGTTATTGCTGGCCGCGGTGAACGAGAGTGTCGCCGTCTTGCTGTAATCCGCTCCGAGCTTCTGACCCATGTAGAAGGACACGAGGAACATCACCACGAAGTAGATGAGCAGCGGTATCGCGATTCGCACCACGTCCAGAGGCAATTGGACGATGGTCTGTGCCCGCAGGCTGAACATCACTACGATGGTGAATAGTAGCGCGATGAGGGTCATCGGGCTGATGCGCGGGATGAACGTCTCCTCGTACCACCCCTTGCCCCTCGCCTTCAGCATCACGAAACGGGTCAGCATGCCGGCGATAAACGGAATGCCGAGGTATATGAACACACTCTTCGCGATCGCGGCCATGGTGATCTTCGAAAGGTCCACGTTCCCGAAATGAACTCCAAGGAGTGGCGGCAGGACCTTCACGAAAAGGTATGCGTAGATGCTGTAGAACAGCACCTGGAAGACGCTGTTGAACGCCACCAGGCCGGCCGCATACTCCGTGTCACCCTCCGCCAGCTGATTCCAGACGATGACCATCGCGATGCACCGGGCGAGGCCGATCATAATGAGGCCGATGGCGTATTCCGGCTTGTCCGGCAGCAGGGTGATCGCCAGCACGAACATCAGGATGGGGCCGACGACCCAGTTCTGAAACAACGAGAGTCCCAGGATCTTCGTGTTCCGGAAAACCTCGCCCAGTTCCTCGTACTTCACCTTCGCCAGCGGGGGGTACATCATCAGAATGAGGCCCACGGCGATAGGGATCGACGTTGTGCCAACCGAGAATCCGGTGATGCCCTTCACTACGGTCGGCGCCAGATTGCCCAGCGCGACGCCAAAGGCCATCGCCAGGAATATCCACAGGGTCAGGAACCGATCCAGGAACGACAGCCTGGATTTCGGGTGGCAGTTGGGTGCTTCAATCATCGTGTCATTTCCTTCAGCAGCGCATCCACGCGCCGGCGAATCTCGTCCCGGACGGTCCTCACCGCGTCGATGGGCTGGCCGGCCGGGTCGTCCAGGTCCCAATCTTCAGTGACAAGGAACCTGGCCGGACACGCGGCCACATCGACGCCGCAACCCATCGTGATGGCCTTCGCTGCGGCGTCCACCATCTCCTGGGTCATCACCTTCGGGTACTGGCCTTCCATGGGGATGCCAATCTCGGCCATGGCCTGCACGGCTGCGGGGTTGATGCGCTCCGCGGGCCCTGTGCCGGCCGATGTCGCCAGACCGGGAAGGTGACCCTGTCGCGCAACGTGGTTCAGGTACGCCTCCGCCATCTGACTGCGGCCGGCGTTGTGGCCGCACACGAACAGAACCGTCTTCACGATCGCCCTGTCATTTGCCGTTGCCTCCCGGACTGCGGCTCGGACCATTTCCACAGGCGGGATGCCGTGGTTTCCGGCTTCCGACTGGTAAACGCGGCACGTGACAGCGAAACCGTTATCGTCTCGCCGCGCGGGCTCGATATCCATGCCATCGATCTGCACCGTTGGCGAACCCAGGAACCGGTGGGTCACGGCGGCGTCGGGATCGTCGATGTGTATCACTTCCACCGACGCCGTTTGCCCCTCATCGGAGAGGACCCGGTGCAGCAGCTCGACCGTCGGCTGCGCGTTCGGGCAGCCTTCGAAAACGCCAACTGTGACTTTCACCGGCTACACCGTCGGCTTTCTGGCCCGGATGAACGCGCCCATCACGCGGCCGTCGAGGCCGGCCTTTTCTTCATCGGAGAGGGCGGCCACCTCGGGCGAACAGCACGTTGTGGCTTCCAGGTCCGCGAAGGTGTAGCGCCGTGTCGGCTCGATGGAGGCGTCCGCGAAACCCGCGGCGGCCAGGCGGCGAAGGTAATCACCGCGCTCCAATGCGCCGGCCACGCAGCCAACGTAAGCTTCCATATCCCTGCGCAGGGCGTCCGGCAGTTCGCCGTCTACTACCACGTCCGACACCGCAAAGCGGCCGCCCGGCTTCAGCACGCGGAACGCCTCGCGCAGAACGGCGTCCTTGTCCGCGGATAGGTTGATCACGCAGTTGGAAATGACGACATCGACGGTGCCGTCCGCAAGCGGGACCTCCTCGATCTGGCCCTTCAGGAACTCGACGTTCGTCGCGCCGGCCTCGGCCTTGTTCCGCTCGGCCAGCGCAAGCATTTCGTCGGTCATGTCCAGGCCGTAGGCGAATCCGGTGGGGCCTACGCGTTTGGCGGAAAGCAGGACGTCGATGCCGCCGCCGCTGCCGAGGTCCAACACGGTCTCGCCCGCCTCCAGTTGGGCCAAAGCCGTCGGATTCCCGCAGCCCAGAGAGGCGAGCATCGCGGCCTCCGGGATCTGGCCTTCTTCGATGGAATCGTAGAGGTCTCCCGTGATGGCGTCACCCCCGCAACACGAATCGCCGCGGTTGCGGCCGCCCCCTCCGGTGTTTCCCCCGCAGCACGCCGCGCCTTGTCCGTTCAGCACGGTCAATGCCGCCTTGCCATACTTTTCCCTGACGATGTCGCGCACATCCGCGCCTGAAGCAATCTGTTCAGCCATCTTCAACTCCTCATCACAACGGCCGGTTACAGCCGGCGTACCCATGCGATTCCAGTACGCCTGCAGCGCGGCGAGAGTCTCCCGGTTCGCGCTGCAGACCATATGCTTCCCGCGTTTTTGCATCGCGATGAGCGATGCATTGCGCAGTTCCTTCAGATGGAACGAAACCGTGGAGGTGATCCTGTCCGCTCCCGTCACGCGGCAGCACACTTCGCCGGCTGTCGGGCCTTCCGCGCGGCTGACTCCCCCCGCTTCGTCCACGGCGACGTCGCCGCAGCAATCGCAGAGAAACTCGAAGATACTCAATCGGGTGGGATCCCCCAGCGCCTTGAACGCTGCCGCAATATCAAACTCAGTCCGGTTCGGCTCCGCCATATAACTCTCCTACATTTCTACAACCATCGAAATAATAGCATCGCAAACATCGCGGGTCAAGCAAATTCGAGGCAATGATGGATCTCCGGATAAAACGAGCCCCGTCCGTTCGGACGGGGCTCGGGTGCTCCGCGTAGCGGCCGGATATACCTAGCCGTGAGGAAAGGTGTCCAGGCCGGCATAGATGCGGGCCAGTTTGACGACATCCGCCAGGTTGAACGAGCCATCAAGGTTGATGTCGCCGAGCACTGGCGTACCGGAGGGAGGCGCAATTATGAACGTACCGGTCTCGAGAGGCGGGAACGTGGCTGAGGTGACCCTGAATTTGTAAGTGCCCGGAGTGTCGATGGTGAGTCCGCTGAAAACGGCCATGCCGTTTACCGCCGTTATCGGTGTTGCGCCGGTGAGCATGGCATACGGAGGCGCTGAAACAGGTATCAGCGTCAGTTTCACGGCGCTCTGATAGGACTGAGCCACGTTGCCGTTCGTCAAAACCGCTTCGACGATGGGCTGTGTGGCGAGCGGCTGGCCGGCCACGGCGCCCGCCGGCTGAGTGACGATGCTGAGGCCGGCCGCCGTCTCGGCGGACTGCTTCGGAAAATGCAGTATCCGGCTATTGTAGGAGTCGCAGGCATACAACCCGGTGGCGTCGCATGCGATGCCTCGCGGAACGTAAAATCCCAGGGAGGTAACCCCATTACGGTTCAGGCCGACAGAGGTGAAGTCCGGCTGCCCATAGACCGCGCTGGCGACCGTGCTGGTACCTTCGAAGTACAGGACGCGGCTGTTCAGATAATCGCTGATATAGACACCCTGCCCATCGACGGCAACCCCTTGCGCCTGTTGGAGCGTGTTCGGGCCAATCCCGCCGTTGTTGGGTTCACCGCTGTACATGTCCGGCTGACCGTAGACGCGAGTAGCGACCGTGGACCCGGTGGGGAAGAATAGGACGCGGTGGTAGCCGTAATCCACAACGTACAACCCTTCGTTATTCACCGCGAGCCCCATCGGGAATGAGAACCTGTCCGGGCCGATCCCGTATGGATATATATGGAATGGATCGGGGCCGCCCCAAACCTTCGTCGCCACGTTGCTGCCGGGCGGGTAATACAGAACGCGGGCGTTGCCCGTGTCCGAAATGTAGACACCCCCGGCGTCATCCACGGCCACTCCATCCGGGTAGGTAAGGCTCGCATCGCTCATGCCGTTCCAGCCAGGCGTGCTCGACCCGAAATTCGGCTGTCCGTAGACGCGCCCCGCGGTGGTTGATCCCGGCGGGTACCAGATAACGCGGGTGTTCCGATAGTCCACAACGTAGAGGCCGGTGGCATTTGCGGCAAGGCCGGTCGGCTTCGAAAGGCTGTACTCGTTCAGCCCGAAGTGGTTGGGATCGAAGGTCGTGAAGCCATCCTGCCCGTAAACGCGTGACGCCGTTGTGCTTCCCGCCGGAAAGAACAGGACGCGATTATTCTGGTAGTCGCTGATATACACCCCCTCGGTGGTAACGGCCACATCCCGGGGCTCAGTCAGTTGGTTGGAGGGCGGAATCAGGGGGTTGTTCGGCGTGGTAGACACGAAATCGGGTTGTCCATAGACGCGGTCCGCCACGGGCTGCGCGGCGGGCGCCCATGCGCAGAGCACCACAAGCGCCGCAGCCGACATCACCGGGCGGCTCACTACTATCTTTAGCCAGTCCAAGAAGGCCTCCTTTCGCGATGGCATACAAACACTAACTTGGAAGGCGGATGAAGTCCGCGCTCCCGTTCAAGTTCACCACTGTTGCGGGGTTGCCCACGGCAACCCCGTTCTCCGGGACATCTGCAAGGGCTACCGCGCAAGCGCCGATGACGGCGCCGTTGCCGATCCGTATTCCGCCCAGGACCTTGGCCGCCGCGGCCACGTATACGCGCTCGCCGAGAACAGGCGCGCCCGGTTGCGATTCCGGGCCCGACGGTCCAAGGATCGACATTTGCGAAATGGAGCAGTTGCGTCCGACGATGACGCCGGGCCCCACGTAAATGCTGCCGAAATGGGCGATGTAGAAGCCGGGGCCGATCCGGGCTCCGGGATCCAGGGTAATGCCCGTGATCGCGGCGATGCGCGACTCGACGGCGCGGTAGAAAGCCCACAACAACCGCCCAAAAATGGGGAGCCGATGCGTCCGGACCCAGCGCGCGAAGCGGTATGCAAGCAAGGCCCATAGTCCCTGGGTTATCAGGAACAGGCGCATTCGGCCCGCCAGGCTCAAATGGTCGTAATACACCTCATACCGGTCGAAATCCGCGCGGAAGGCGCTCCAGAACGGCTCGGGCCCCGCGCCGGTTTTGGCTTCGCTAATGGTCCGGCCCATATCGCCTCCAGCCTCCCGCCCACGACGGGATCAAATCGGTCACAGCACCATCGTACGGCTTTGCGGGACAGCCCAGCCAGCCGCCGGCGCCCGGGAGAGTGCGTGTCACAACGCTGTTCGGGCCGATGACGGTGTCGTCCGGTATGAGGATCGGGCCGACCAGCATCGTCCCCGGTCCAACGTGCACCCGGTCGCCCAGCATCGGAAGGCCGCGAGCGCCGGGCCGCCCGCCCACACCCAGGGTGTTCTGGCCGTGGATGAACGAACCGGGGCCGATCCGCACGTCGGGGCCGATAAACAGCAGGCCCACGGGACCGAGGAAAACGTTTTCGTCAAGGTCCGCGTTCACGTCGATGGCGACCTTCGACAGGTACTGACCCCATAGGTACAGGATCTGGTACAGCAGCTTCAGCGGGAGGCTGGTGATCCCGGGACGCTGGGCATAGGTCCAACGGCCGTAGCGGTAGGCGCCCAGGGCCCACAAAGAGCGGGATGACAGGGCGATCATCAGCCGCTCAAACAACGAATCCGCACCGTGGACGCGGCAGAAATACCGCCAGTCCTTCCGGATGGCCGTCCAACCCGCATTGTACCGGTACCACTCGCGCGTGTGCTTGGGCGGGGTGGATGGCGGATAATGCGGCTCTGCGGGCGTTTCCGACATCGGTCAGCGAGTGCCCGCCACGACAGAGGATGCCTCACCCTTTCGCGAAGGATTGAGGGAATCCAATACCGGAACACAGGCGGTCGTAAGGAACGCCGGGCAGTTGACCTGAAGTATCGCGTGATCCGCCTCATGGCTGGCCATGATGCGCTCCAATTCGCGAACGCGCAACGCGGTGAACCTCTTCCATTCCTCGTCGCTGCCGCCGGCCGCGCGGAAATTCCGTTGCTGCTGGTCGTACAACTGCGACTCTGGCTCCGGGTAGAAGAGCGCCAATGTCATGTGGAGCGCCCTGTCGGACGGTCGCCCGCTGGAGTGGGGCGCCACCATCCACGATGCCGGCATGATCCTCAGCCGCGTCTTCTCGAGGCCGCGCTCACGAAGCATCATAATCACGCGGGAGCCGATGGCCCAGTCACCGGTGCTGCGGCGCCGGCCGCCTTCCATGATGAGGGCGTATGCGTGAGCCCACTGCGCAAATTCCTCAGCGCTGCGGGGCATCGGGGTGTTGTAATGTGTTACCGTCGCGCTGGTCCAGTCGGGTTCGGTCGCGGCGACCATCCCGCCGGGTTTCGTGACGCGGATCATCTCTTCCAGCGCCCTGTCCGGATCCGGAACGTGCATCAGGACCGTCTGGCACCACGTCACGTCAAAGCTGTCGTCCGCGGCGGGCAAATCCAGAGCGTCGGCACTCACGAATTGCACGGCCTCCCCGCCGTCCAGCATTGCGGCCTTTTCCGCGGCGATGCCGAGAACGTCGTCATCACGGTCGAATGCGGTGAGCGTCCCGCCGGGCAGGATGTACGGCAGGAGCGCGAGTGTGCTTCCCGCTGACCCGCAACCGATGTCCGCGAGGCGGGAGCCCGGGCGCAGTTCAAGGCAATGGCGCGCGACGTAATCCCGGAACGCGGGCTCTTGCAGTCCGAATCGGGGACCATCGATGATGGAGTGCATATCCCCATCGTGCCACGTTAAGGGTTCGGTGTGTTCCAACATGATCTCCCAGGGATGGAAATGGCGCCGGCTTCCCCTTGCGGGGGCCCAGGCCGGCAGCCTGCCTTCAATATGCGTTCTACGAGCAACTAGTGTGCCATTCTATCGAGGCCGTTACGATATCGTGACGCGCCGGCGTCCGGCGAGGGGCGCGAGCCCAGGATGTAGTGAATGTTCGGACGCATTCCGATGCGGCCTGCCGCTCGTAAGTCATGTTCCGTGTTTGAGCGCCGGTTTCGCTCCGGATTTGTGCGATTGCCTGCTGCAACGCTCGGCGCGGCCGCCCGGGCGGGCTCTTTCCGCCGGCATAGCGCCTTCGAGGGCTTCCCGAATCGAGGTGAGGCGCCGTGTGGCAGGTGTCGGGTACCGCGCCCACCGCCCGAGGTCAGAGGCTATGAACCCCCGATGTCCGTACGGACCGCGAATGGCTTCTCCCCAGTGTCGGCTTCAGCCGACATATCCCCGGCCAGCCACCGACTTCAGTCGGTGGCCACAGCGTGCCATCTTTTGTACCTCGGAGTATACGCGGCGCGGAATCTGGGGGCCAATCAGACCTTGAAAGTGGGAAGTGGGACGCGAATACCGCCCTGTCGCCCCCTCGCCCTGTCACCCCCTCGCCGTGTCCCCCCCTCAGCCCTACTCGTACCGCAGCGCCGTGATGGGATCCATGCGTGCGGCGCGCCAGGCGGGGTACATGCCGAAGACCACGCCGATGGTTGCCGACACGGTGAAGGCGAGGGCGACCGAGGAGAAATTGATCCCGGGGTCGATCTTGACTGGGGTGTTGTTGTTGATGGCCCACGCGGCCAGAAGCAGGCCGCCATAGCCGAACGCAACCCCCAGGAGGCCCCCCAGCACGCTGACCATCACACTCTCGATGAGGAACTGGCTCAGGATTGTGCCCATCGTTGCGCCGATGGCTTTCCGCAGGCCGATCTCCTGGGTGCGCTCCGTCACGGAAACCAGCATGATGTTCATGATGCCGATGCCGCCCACGAACAGCGAGATGGCCGCGATGCTCCCGAGCAGCATGCTCAGGATCCCGGTCACCTGGCCCACCTCGCGCATCGCTCCCTCCTGCGTCTGGGTGAAGAAGTCGTCGTTGTCCTTGTAGGGCGGTTTGATGGTGTGGCGGACCCGGAGCGTGCGTTTGATCTGGTCCACCACCCGCTGGACGTTCTCGGCGCTGGAGGCCTTCACCGCGGCGTAACTGACGTAATCCGTTGTCTGGAGGCGGCGCATGGCGGTGGACAGCGGGATCATCACGCGGTTGTCCTGGTCACCGCCCATGAACTGCCCCTTCGCTTTCAGAATGCCGCACACCGTGAATGCCTGTCGGTTGATGAAGACCGTGCGTCCCGTGAGGTCGGCGTTCTCGTCACCGGTGAGGTCCTTCACCACCTTTGAGCCGAGCACAGCCGTCTTAACAGCGCCGTCCACGTCGCGCTTGTGGTAGAACGATCCGTGCGCCAGGGAGACGTCTTCTTCCTGCTGGAAGGCGGGGACGCTGCCCGCGTAAGTGGTGGTGCTGTTCTTGTTGCGGTACTTGATCGTCGCCTGGCCCATGGAAACCGGAACGTACATGCTTACGGTGTCCGGGTAGTGTGTCTTGAGGGCGTCCAGGTCGGCCAGGGAGAGGCGTCCGGTACGGCGCGGCCCCGGCCCGTTGTTCTGCTGGCCCGGAATGAGCCACACCCAGTTGGCCCCGCCTGCATTGATCTCGCGTGTAATCGCGTTGCCGAAGCCGGTCCCGAGCCCCACCATGGCGATCACCGCGCCCACGCCGATGATGACGCCGAGGGCCGTCAGCGTCGTGCGCCCCCGGTGCACCCCGAGGGCTCTCAAAGCGATCCTGAATGAATACCAGATTCCCAAATCTCGTCCCTTCGGCCGATGGGAAAAACGACTGAACTCGTCAGCTCGACCCCACCGAACAACACAACTGAGCTATCGGCGTCCCGATACCCGGCGAATGAATTCTCGGGCTGCTGTGAGCACGAAGTCCGCCTTCGCCGACTGGGTCGCAGTCACCGAAGGGCGACTTTGTGCCCGTCGTAGCCGTGACTTCAGTCGCAGGAGTGAGGGCTCGGCCAACACCCGCTTAACTCTAGAGCCTGATTCATCTTACGGGCTGTCAGTCCCGCATCTGCTCGAGCACGTCCTTCGCGACGGCGCGGTTTGTCACTGGGCCATCGACCACGATCCTGCCGTCCTTGAAGCGCACGATCCGCTTTGCGTGCTGCCCCACGTCCGGCTCGTGAGTCACCATGATCACGGTGATCCCCGCATCGTTCAGTTCCTGGAAGACCTGCATAATCTCTTCGCTCTGCTGTGAGGCGAGGTTGCCCGTCGGTTCGTCGGCCAGGATCAGCTCCGGCTCGTTCACCAGCGCCCGCGCGATGGCGACGCGCTGCTGCTGGCCGCCGCTCAGCTCGTTGGGCTTGTGTTTGGCGCGGTCCGCCAGTCCAACCCTCTCCAGGGCGTTCATCGCGCGTTTATAGTCCGGACGGATGCCGCTGTAAAGCATCGGCAGCGCCACGTTCTCCAGCGCCGAGGTTCGCGCAAGCAGGTTGAACTGCTGAAAGACGAAGCCGATGCTGTGGCAGCGGATATCGGCCAGATCGCGGTCCTTCAGTGCGCTCACGCGTTCTCCGGCGAGGTAGTACTCGCCGGATGTCGGCCGATCCAGGCAGCCGAGGATATGCATCATCGTGGATTTGCCGCTGCCGGAAGGCCCCATGATCGCGACGAACTCGCCGTGCTCCATGGTGAAATTGATGCCCTGGAGCGCGTGGACGTCCATTTCGCCGAGCGAATACGTCCGCGTGATCTCCTCCGTGAGGATCACCTGCCGCGGCGCGAACGCGGCCGCGCGCGCACCTTGTTCATGACCTCCGACTTCCGTCATAACATCTGCTCCAACTGCCTCTGCTTGTCGAGATCGCTGGATGTCAGGACCACGGTCTGGCCCTCCTTTACCCCGGACACGATCTGGATGACCTTGTCATCGCTCGCGCCTGTCTTGACCACAACTTCCCTGAAGCGGGATGGGAGCTTCGGCCCCGGCGGCGCGGGCGCACCCTTGACTGCGCCCTGATCCGAGTCTTTCCCGGGCGTCTTGGGAACGTAGACAACGTCGTTGTCCTTGGACGTCTTGACCGCATCCAGCGGCACCACAAGCGCGTTTCTCACCAGGCCGGTATCGACTTCCACTTTGGCGGTCATCTTAGGTTTCAATGGGACGTCCGCTTTGTCGATCGCAACGGTGATGTTGTAGGAAACGACCGTCGCGTTCGCGATGGTGTCCGAGGCGACTTTGACCACCCGGCCGGCCAGCGGATGGTTCGGGAACGCATCCACGTTTACCTTGGCCTTCTGTCCCACTTTCAACGTTCCGATGTCCGTTTCGTCCACCGGCACATCCACCTGCGTCCGGCTGAGGTCGGCGATGGTCAGCAGGGTGGGGGTCTGGAAGCCGGCCGTCACGGTTTCACCAACCTTGGCCTCCACGGTGGTCACGATGCCGTCGATCGGAGAGAAGATGCGCATCTTGGCGTAGTTGTTGCGCTGTCGCTCGTATTCCGCCGCCGTCTGCCGGTAGGAAGCCTTTGCCTCCTCTGCCTGGGCGATGCGGACCGCGATGTCGCCTTCACCGGCAATCGCCGCCTGGAGCGCTTCGCGCGCGCTCGTAAGGTCTTGTCTGGCCGCATCGGCCTGGGCGGAACGGATCCCTACCTCGGACGCGTTCGACCTGGAGGTCTTCAAACCGGCCTGGGCCTGTTTGACCCTCTGAATGGCCGAGGAGAGATCGTGTTTGGCGTTCGCCTGGGCCAGCGCGAGGGCCTTCTTCTTGGCCACCACGTCGGCCTCGTTAACGCGCACGGTGGTTTCGGCGTTCTCCGCGTCGCTCTTGCTGATATACCCTTTGGCCACCAGGTCCCGCGAACGTTTTGCGTTCGCCGCAGCCTGATCCGCCTGCGCCTGCGATGCGTCCAGGGCGGCCTGCGCGGTCTGGACCTGCAGGTCGATGGTGGAGCGGGTCTGCGTCAGCGCGTCCTGCGCGATGCTCAGTTCGGCAGTCGCGCGATCGATGTCCGCCTGGGTGACCGCGGGCTGGCTGCCGGAGGTGAGGGCCGTCTGCTGGTAGCGCGCTTCCGCGGCGCGGACTTCAGCCCGCGCCCGGGCAATCGCCGCCGCTGTTGAAGGCCTCTGCTGCGCCAGCGCCGCCTCGCTCTGACGAACGCGCGCCATCGCGGAATCCACGCTCGCCTTGCTCTGAAGCATCATGGCGTCGCTCTCCGCATTCTGCAGTTCGGCAACCAACTGGCCGGTGTGCACGGTGTCGCCCACGTCCACGAAGAGGTGCTTCACCTTGCCGCTCACCTCGGCGCCGATCTTCACTTCGGCGGACGTCTGAAGCGTTACGGAGCCTGTCGCCGTGACGGACTGGCGGATATCCTGGCGCTTCGCTACCGCCGTCTTGGTGTCATCCGGCTTCTTGTGCGTCATTTTCCACGCGACGACCCCGACGATGAGCACCACCGCGATGCCCAGGAGCCAGAAGCAGCCCTTGCGAGACCCGTTCCGGCGCCGTTTGTTGTTGTTTGCCTTTTCCAAGGAGAATTGCCTCCAGCTAACTACCTCGCCCGCCGGATGAATCCGACGGCTGTTCAGATACCCTGCTTTCCAGGCAGGCGCCCCTGCCCGGAGGGCAGGTTCCACGCTCAGCCGCCGAGTTCATTCGGCGGGGCGCACCACGTTCAAAAAAGATCAGCGGGCCTCGCCGGGCCCGAACTTGCCCATCAGATAATTCAATTCGCGCTGGGCCTGAGCCAGCGAATACCGGGCGTTCACCAGGTCCACCCGGGCGGAGTGCAGCTGGCTCTCGGCATCCGAGACTTCCAATTGTGTGCCCGCGCCCGCCTGATAGCGCCCGACGGCGACGTCGCGCGCCTCGCTGGCCTGTTGGAGCGTCGCTTCACCGAGCTTCACCTGCTCCTGGCCGGTTTCCACGGCGATCACGGCGTTCGTGACCTGCTGCGTGGCGGTGAGCTCCGTCGCCCGCAGGTCGGCCTCCGCGCGCTGAAGGCTCCCCTGTGCCGATCGGATGGCGCCGGAGTTGCGGAAGCCGTCGAATACATTCCAGGAGAGAGTGATTCCGGCCGACCAGCGCAGCGTGTCCGCCGGGAAAGTCTTTGCGGCGCCGCCCAGTTGTCCGGCTGCGGAGAGAGTGGGCGCGTTGCCGACGCGTGTTGCGCTCAGGCTGTGCCGCGCCGCGTCAACTCCCAGGCGCGCCACCACCACATCCGGGCGGTTGGCGAGGGCATAGGCTACCGGGTCCTTTTCCGTCTGCTCCGGCGCCGGAGCGGGTTCGACCGTGGTGATTTCCTCCGTCCCGACCCGGCCGATGGCGGAGTTCAGCGCCACCTGGGCGCTGCGTACGTCGGCCTGTGCGGCTACCAGCGCCTGCCGGCTCTGGGCGAGAGCGGTCGCGGCCCGAAGCACATCAAACCGGGCAGCGGAGCCGTTGTCCAGCCGCGCCTGTGCGGCATCTCGGTCGTATTGCCGGCTCGTAAGCGTTTCAGCGCTCGCCGCCGCGACGCCCTGAGCCTTCAGCAGCCCGAAATATGCCGCCGTGACCGAGCGAACAACCTGCAGCCGAGTGTCATCCTCATTGGCGCGGGCGGCCCGCAACTGCGACTGGGCCGCCGCGATACTCTGCGGGGTGCGGCCGAGGTCGTATAGCAGTTGGCTGGCGCTTACAGACGTCGAGGAGCCTTCGAAGAGCGGCGTTTCGTCCTGCATCCGGGACTTCGATACGCTCGCTTGAACCGACGGCAGCAGGCCGCTTTTCGCCGAGATCGCCGCGCCTTCCGCGGAGCGGCTGCCGGCGGCGGCGGATGCGACGCTGGGGTGATTGGCCAGAGCCTGCGCAATCGCCTGCTCCAGCGTCATCGAAGCCGGGGCGTTGGCGAAGGCGCGGCCGGTGAGCAGCAATGCGCTCATCAGAAAGACCCTATTGGGAAAACGCATCAAGTACGGTGCCTCCTGACTCTTGTACACGACGGGATGGCGGCGCGGCATCATTTTACGCGCGCCGGCCGGCGACAACTCTCCTACGTCTCACGACACGCACAGGTTTCGTTATCGCTACGTAGCGACACGCCTCGGATTTCCGGTACAATGGTGGTAACCCAATGCGAGGAGATTCAACCCCGTGACTAGTCTGTACCGCCGGTTCCTGCCGGCTCTGCTCATTCCCATTCTGTTCGCCAACCCGGTGGCGAGGGCGGACGATTCGTTTCACCCGTTCCTGCGCCGCCCCGACGTCAAGGGTGACAGGGTGGCGTTCACAGCCGAGGGTGACATCTGGCTGGCGTCGATCTCAACCGGAGAAGCGAGCCGGATCACGTCGCACCCCGGCACGGAAGCGAACCCCCATTTTTCGCCGGACGGCAAGACCCTGGCATTCGACGCCCAGTACGAAGGCGGAACCGATGTCTACGTCATGCCGGTGACCGGGGGGATGCCGAAGCGGCTCACCTGGGACCCCCGGGGCACCCGCGTTGTCGGGTGGACGCCGGACGGTGCGTCCGTCCTGTTCCTTTCGGCGCGCGCCAACGCCGAAAACTCGCGCCGGCTGTGGAAGGTGCCCGCCGGTGGGGGGCTGCCGTCCGAACTCCCGATCCCCCGCGCCGTCCTCGCCTCGATGGCGAATGACGGGCGTCGCGTCGCATTTGTCCCCATCTCCGCGGAATGGCAGCACTGGAAGCACTACAAGGGTGGCCAGGCGGATGATATCTGGCTCACGGACATCACAACGAAAACCTTCCGGCGCATGACCACCGACCCGTCCGTCGACACCACCCCAACCTGGGCCGGCGATTCCATCTATTTCATTTCGGAGAGAAGCGGCCTCGCCAACCTGTTCCGCCTGAACCCGGATACCGGCGCGGTTGAGCCCCTCACACGATACACTGACGCGGAAGCGCGCTACCCGAGTTCGGATGGAAAGAGCGTCGTTTTCCAGCACGGAAACTCCCTCGCGCTCTACAACATCGCCACCGGTAAGGTTACGGAACTCGACATTCGACTGGATACAGACCGCATCCACGCTCGCCCTAAGCGCGTGCCCGCCTCGGCCGGCCTCGGCGCGGCGGCCATCGGGCCCACCGGCAAACGTGTGGTCGTCGAGTCCAGGGGCCAGCTCATCAGCATCCCGGCGGATGAGGGCGATGCGCGAATCCTGGCGGCGAAACCGGGAAGCCGGTCGCAGTTCCCGGTGTGGTCGCGCGACGGTAAGCAGATCGCATTCGTGTCGGACCGTTCCGGTGAGGACCAGGTCTGGGTGGCGCCGGCTGACGGCACCGGCTCCCCGCGGCAGCTGACGAAGGACCACAAGGGTCCGCTGGGGGTAATCCGATGGGCGCCGGACGGCAAGCATCTTGTCACGTTCGACCGCGAATCCCGGATCATCCTGATAGACGCCAGGACCGGGGCAACCACGCTGGTGGACCAGGCGGACCGCGCCGGCTCCTACGATTCCCTGAACTACTCCGCGGTCTTCAGCCCGGACGGTAAGTATCTCGCGTTCAACCGCACGGAGCCCAACTGGTTCCAGGCGGTCTACATCTACGACATCGCCACGAAGAAGAAGACGGCGGTCAGTTCGCCGGAGATAAACTCGTCGGCGCCCGCATGGGACCCGCTCGGAAAACTCCTCTATTTCCTTCAGGACCGGGAGTTCACCCCCTCCGGAAGCGGCCCCACGCGGTTCTTCGGCTTCGACAAATACACCCGCGTCTCGTTCGTTACCTTGGCCGCCGACACCAAGTCCCCGTTCCTGCCGGCCAACTCGGAGGAAGGCGAGGAGGCTAAGCCGGCCGACGAGCAGAAGAAAGACGCGCCGAAGGAACCCGCCCCCGTCGCGAAACCCGACAAGCCCGCGGCGAAAGGCGTTAAGCCGGACGCGGCGAAAGGCGCTAAGCCGGACGCGGCGAAGGAGAAGCCCAAACCGGCGGAGCCCGCGCTGCCCGCCGTGAAGATAGATTTCGAAGGGCTGGCGGACCGCATCGCCGATCTGCCCGTCCCGGCCGACCGGTATCAGCAGCTCGGAGCCGTTGAGGGCCGGGTGCTGATGCTGGTTGGCGGCGAACCGGGATCGGGGGGCGGACCCAGCCTCAAGACGTTCAATGTCAAGGACACAAAGAAGAAGGACGTTTCGACCATCGCCTCGGGCGTCACGGATTTCGATGTCTCGGCCGACGGCAAGAAGATGTTGGTGCGCACCGGCAGGCAACTCACCGTCATCGATTCCGGCGCCACCTCCATGCCCGGCGATGCGCCGAAGGTCGATACGGACAGCGTTTCGCTACTCATAGACCCGGTCGCTGAATGGTCCCAGATATTCAACGAGGCGTGGCGCATCGGGCGCGACTTCTTCTACGACCCCGGCCTGCACGGCGTCGATTGGGACGCCGTCAAGACGCGATACGCAGCCCGCCTGAAGGACGTGGGCGACCGGGGCGAACTGAACGAAGTGCTCGGCGACATGATCGCCGAACTGATTACGGGACACGCCTACGTCGGCGGCGGTGACGACGGCGGCAGTTTCCGGTCCACACCCATGGGGTACCTGGCCGCCGATTACGCTCCGGACGCCGGGGGCAAAGCCTACAAGATAACCCACATCCTGCGGGGGGACGGTTTCGACCTCGCCAACCGCAGCCCGCTCCTGGCGCAGGGCCTGAACGTCAAGGAAGGCGACTACATCCTCGCCATTTCCGGGCAGCCCGTAACCACCTCCGAGGACATTCAGGCGATGCTGGCCGGCACGCCCGGCCGCATTATCTCCCTCACGGTCAACTCGAAACCGGCGATGAAAGGTTCGCGCGTCGTGCGCGTGAGGCCGATGGGTGACGAGTCCAAGGCGAGGTACTATGACTGGGCGGAATCGCGAAGGGAATACATCCGCAAGAACGGCGGCCCCAATCTGGGATATATCCACCTTCCCGACATGGGCGACACGGGGCTCGCGGAGTTCACCAAGCATTACTACGCCGAACTCGACAAGGACGGCATTATCTACGATTCGCGCTTCAACGCAGGTGGATACGTCTCGGCGATGCTGATGATGCAGATGGCGCGCAAACCGTACACGTGGTTCAAGCCGCGCTACGGGGCTTCGTGGACGCGGCAGGATTCGGCGTTCGCGGGGTACAGTGCGATGCTTGTGAACGAGCGGAGCTTTTCCAACGGCGAGGAGTGGCCGGACGCCTTCCAGCGCGAAAAGCTGGGCCCCGTCATTGGCGTGCGCTCGTGGGGCGGGGAAGTGGGCAGCGGCGGCGGCTACCGCCTCGTGGACGGCGGCGTGCTGAACATCCCGAATTACGGAGAGTGGGCAGGCGGTCGATGGGTCATCGAGGGGGAAGGCGTCCAGCCGGACATCACGGTGGAACAGGACCCCAACCTGGTCCTCGCCGGCCACGATCCGCAATTGGACCGGGCGATCGCATATCTCAAGGACCAGATCGCCCGAAAGCCCGTTCCGCGGCCCGTCGCCCCGCCCTACCCGGTGAAAGCCTGGAAGGGCTGATAGCCCGCACCCGGTTGGAGCGCGGGCGCCTCGCCCGTTTTCGCCCCGGTACGACCGGCGTCCCGCCGGTTCCCCCCGCGGTCCGACCGGCGTCACGCGGGGAGGTCCCATCTCAACGGGGATGGTCTGTGAACCGTTGGCGGACCGCTTGGTCGTCGTGACGGACACCGGCGTGTTGAGCGGATACCCGTCTATCAGGTGACGACGTCGCGGGGAAATAGGCAAACGGCCGGACCAAATGTACAGAGCGGAGTCGGGATTTCTCCCGGCTCCGCTCTTTGTATGTACGCCGGGCATGCGCCCGTTCTCGGAGGTGAAAGTCCTCTACGGTAAAGGGAATCGGAACCGTTAAGCGACGGCAAGGGCGTCACCGCGAGGTGGGGTCTGAAGGAAGCCAGAGCCACAGCCACGACCCGA